>NZ_JAVFVX010000138.1:0-16967 GCF_033441795.1 Streptomyces sp. ADMS
ATCGGGGACTCCGGGACCGGCATCCACGCGGTGGCCGGCATCCTCGCCGCGCTGTCAACCCGGCCGCGAAGAAGACGAGTCGCCGCTCCTCAAGGCACAGGGCGTGATCTGACCGACGGCGGCCGACGCCGCTTCCACTCTCCGTCCCGGGCACGGCGCAGGCAGCCGTGCCGGGGACGGCTCCCGTTCGCATCCGACCGGAGTGAGGTAGCCCACCATGCCGACACGCGCACCCCGTTTCGCCCGGCCCACCCGCAGGGCGCCCGGCACAGGTGCCGGAACCGAGACGGTCACGGACCGGCTCGTGGAGTCCAACCGCGCATACGCCGCCGGCTTCGCCGACCCGGGGACGGACGCCCGCCCCGTACTCCAGGTGGCGGTCGTGGCCTGTATGGACGCCCGTCTCGACCTGCACGCAGCCCTCGGTCTGGAACTCGGCGACTGCCACACCGTCCGCAACGCCGGCGGCGTTGTCACCGACGACACCATCCGCTCCCTGACGATCAGTCAGCGCGTGCTCGGTACCCGCAGTGTCGTCCTCATCCACCACACCGGCTGCGGTCTCCAGATCCTGACCGAGGACTTCCGGCACGAACTTGAGCTGGAGGTCGGACAGCGGCCGGCGTGGGCGGTGGAGGCCTTCCGGGACGTCGACCAGGACGTACGCCAGTCGATGCAGCGCGTGCGCACCTCACCGTTCCTGCCGCACACGGACGATGTCCGGGGCTTCGTCTTCGACGTGACGACCGGGCTCCTGCGGGAGATCGACCCACGGACCTGACTCCCGCTGCCGTCGTCACGCGCCCCGTTCGGCCAGCGCGGTGATCTGCTCGCAGTAGAAGTCGGCGGCGCCACGGGCGGAGTGCGTCTCCAGGATCGCCCGGACGCCGAGCAGTTGGGCACACTCCTCGGCGGTGGGGAAGTGGACGAAGGCGCCCTGCGCCGGCCGCAGGTCGACCCAGCCGCCGGTGTGGAGCCGCTGGAGGCCTTCGCGTATGGGCTGGCGGCTCACCCCCAGGTTCTCGGCGAGTTCGGCCTCGACGAGGTGCCGGCCGGGCTTGAGGGACCCGCTGATGATCAGCTCGGTCAGGGTGTCGTAGACGGCCTGCCGCAGTGGGGCGGGCCGGGGGATCGGGCCGCGCGCTGCCGCGGTGGGTGTGTCGGGCATGAATCCTGTCCCAGACGGGCCGCGCGGACGGTGGCCGGGGAAATTTGGCTCACCTCCCTCTGGTGTCCGGACAGAGAGTGCAGAATACTGTATGCAATTACTCCGAGGGGGTCACTTCGTGTCGTACCGCACCGCTCTCGCGGAAGTCCTCACCCGTGCCGTCGCGCCCTGCGCCGAACTGACCGGCACGGAGGGCAGGTTCCCCCGTGGTGCCGTGACGGCCTTCGGGGCCACCGGACTGCTGGGGCTCACCGTCTCCACCGAGTGCGGCGGCGCCGGACTGGGCCTTCCGGAAGCCGCCGAGGTGGTCACCCGGACCGCGCGGATCTGCCCGGCGACGGCGGCCGTGCTCCGGTCCCACTACACGGCGGTCGCCGTCGTCGAGTCGTACGGCAGCCCCTGGGTCCGCGGTGAGATCGCCGCCGGACGCCACCTCTGCAGCCTCGCTCTCGTCGAGGAGGACGCCGGCGAGCAGGAGACGGAGGTCCAACTGCTCATGCCGCGCTGCACGGCCGTTCGCTCCGGTGGCGTGGTCGCGCTGCGGGCGCGCAAACGCCGGGTGGTCGCGGCGGGGGAGGCCGACAGTTACGTCTGGTCGTCAAGGCCGCTCGGCACGCCGAACGGCCTGAGCCTATGGGGGGTTCCGGCGCACGCCCCGGATCTGTTCGTGCCGGCCCGGCCCGACTCCACGGGGCCGCCCGGCAGCGCCACGTCCACCGTGTTCGCCGATCCGGTGCTGGTGCCCGCCGAGGCGGGGCTCGGTGCGGACGGCGACGGCCTCGACATCGTGCTGCGTACGGTCCTGCCGTGGCTGCTCGAACTGAGGGCGGCCGCCGGTGCGCGGGCACGCCACTTCGCGGCTGTCGGAGTCAGGCCCGCGCTGACCGCCGAGTCCCTCGCGCCGTCCTGAACTCCGGCCCGGGGAAGGCCCGTTCGCATGCTCCTGTGGAAGTCAGCTCTGGCCCGCGCCGGCGGCGAGCTGCCTGCGGTAGAAGTCGGTCGTGCGTTCGGTGTGCTTGCGCATGATCTCGCCGGCGCGGTCGGCGTCGCCCCTGGCGATGGCCTTGATGAGCTGGGTGTGCTCGTTCCAGGCCTCCTTGCCGCGGGGCTTGGCGATGGGTGTGTAGTACCAGCGCACCTTCTGGCCCACCTGCTCGAGCATTTCGGCCAGGACGGCGTTGGCGGCGACGGCGGTGACGCATGCGTGCAGGGCCGTGTTGGCCGAGACCAGGCGCTCGACGTCACCGGCGGCGAGTGCGTCGACGCCCTCGGTCTGGAGTTCGCAGAGGCGTTCCACGTCCTCGGGCTTCGCGTTGCGGGCTGCGAGCTGTGCCGAGTAGGTCTCCAACACCGATCGAACGCCGAGGAGTTGGGCTGCCTCTTCCTCGGTGGGGGAGTGGACGAAAGCGCCCTGCGCGGGCCGCAAATCGACCCAGCCGGCGGTCTGGAGCCGCTGAAGAGCCTCACGGACCGGCTGCCGGCTGACACCGAGATGTTCGGCGAGTTCGGCCTCGACGAGATGCTGGCCGGGCTTGAGGGAGCCACTGACGATCAGTTCGGTCAGGGCGTCGTACACGGCCTGGCGCAGTGGTGCCGGGCGGGTGACGCGCCGGGACGCTGCGGCCGTGAGTGCCTCGCGCATGGTTGTCCCGTTCTGCCGCCGGGCCGACGGCTTTGTCAAGAGGTTGCCGCCGAGAGGGTTGCCGACAGCGGTTTGAGCATACAGGTTTTGGTATGCAACATGGCGTGGGCTGTGCACCGGACGGCGCATGCCGAAGAGCGGGGTCCGCGCAGCGGAACTCCGCCCCGCCTCGATCGGCCAGGGCTTCATCCGCTGTCATCTGTATACAGAAGCCTGTATGAGGTATTGTCTCAGTCTCCTGCAACCCTCGCCGGAGACCGCGTTTCGGAAGGCGGAGCGATCATGACGACCAGCGGGAGCGATGTGACGGTCGAGAGCGTGGTCCGGAGGGTGGTGGCCGATCACCGGGGTGAGCGCGGCCCGCTGCTGCCCGTACTGCACGCGGTCCAGGCCGAGTTGGGCCATGTGCCGCAGGAAGCGATTCCGGTGCTCGCCGACGCGCTCAACCTCTCCAGGGCGGACATCCACGGAGTGGTGACCTTCTACCACGACTTCCGTCGCGAGCCCGCCGGCCGCACCACGGTGCGCATCTGCCGCGCCGAGGCATGCCAGGCCCAGGGCGCCGACCGCCTCGTGACCTACGCGCGGGAGACCGGACTGACCCTGGGGGAGACGTCGGCGGACCGCTCAGTCACCGTCGAGCAGGTCTTCTGCCTGGGCAACTGCGCGCTGGGACCGTCGGTGGAGGCGAACGGACGGCTGTACGGACGCGTGGGCCCGGCCCGACTGGGCTCGATCCTCAACGGGACGCTCGACGGGACGGTCTCATCATGAACAACTCTTCGCCCGCCATGGCGACGGTCTACGTCCCCCGCGACTCGGCGGCCAGGTCCGTCGGCGCGGACGAGGTCGCCGGCGCCCTGCAACGCGCCGCCACGCGTGGGGACTTCGCCATCGACGTCGTACGCAACGGGTCACGCGGCCTCCTCTGGCTGGAGCCGATGGTCGAGGTCGTGACCCCGCAGGGACGCGTCGGCTACGGCCCGGTGACCGCCGAGGACGTGGACGGACTCCTGACCGCCGGCATGCTGGACGGGGCGGACCACCCCCTGCGCCTCGGCCTCGTCGACGAACTGCCCTGGCTGGCCCGGCAGACACGCGTCACCTTCGCCAGGGTCGGGGTGACCGACCCCCTCTCGACACAGGACTACGTCGAGCACGGCGGCCTGGAGGGACTGCGCGCCGCCCTGGACATGGCGCCTGCCGACGTGGTCACCGAGGTCACCGCATCCGGACTGCGCGGTCGCGGCGGCGCCGGATTCCCGGCCGGCATCAAGTGGAAGACGGTGCTGGACTGCGCCGACGAGCTGAAGTTCGTCTGCTGCAACGCCGACGAGGGCGACAGCGGGACCTTCGCCGACCGTATGGTCATGGAGGGCGACCCCTTCCTGCTCATCGAGGGCATGACCGTCGCCGCGCACGCGGTCGGCGCGAGCGAGGGCTACCTCTACATCCGCTCCGAATACGCGGACGCGATCGCCACGATGCGCGCGGCGACAGAGATCGCCCGTGACCACGGCTGGCTCGGCAAGGGCATCCTCGGCTCCGCACTCGACTTCGACCTGCATGTCCGCGTCGGCGCCGGCGCGTACATCTGCGGCGAGGAGACCTCCATGCTGGAGAGTCTGGAAGGCAAGCGGGGCACGGTCCGTGCGAAGCCGCCGATCCCGGCGATCGAGGGCCTGTTCGGCAAACCGACCGTGGTGAACAACGTCCTCACCCTGACCACGGTTCCGGTCGTCCTCGCCCATGGCGCGAAGGCCTACCAGGACCTCGGCGTCGGCCGATCGCGCGGCACCCAGGTGTTCCAGCTCGGTGGGAACATCGCGCGCGGCGGCATCGTGGAGACCGCCTTCGGCATCACCCTGCGCGAGTTGATCGAGGAGTACGGCGGCGGAACCCACACCGGGCGTCCGGTCCGTACCGTTCAGGTCGGCGGACCACTCGGGGCGTACCTGCCCGAGTCACTGTTCGATCTGCCGATGGACTACGAGGCCTTCGCCGAGGCCGGCGCGATGCTCGGGCACGGAGGCATCGTCGTCTTCGACGACAGCGTCGACATGGCCGCGCAGGCCCGTTTCGCGATGGAGTTCTGCGCCGAGGAGTCCTGCGGCAAGTGCACACCGTGCCGGATCGGCGCGGTGCGCGGTGTCGAGGTGATCGACAAGATCGTCGCCGGCACGCACCGCGACGAGAACCTGGCCCTGCTGGCAGACCTCTGCGACCTGATGACCGACGGCTCGCTGTGCGCGATGGGCGGGCTGACCCCGATGCCCGTCCGCAGCGCCCTCACGCACTTCCCCGACGACTTCCTCGGCGGTCGCCGGCTCCTGCAGATCCAGCCGATCAAGGCGAACCGACCCGTACAGACGACTGGTGTGAGGACGGAGGGCACGGCATGAGCCTTCTCAAGGAACCCGACTTCGGAACCCCGGAACGGCCCGGCCCGGCGACGGTGTCGGTGGAGGTGGACGGCCTGCCGGTGACCGTACCCGAGGGCACCTCGGTGATGCGCGCCGCCGCGCAGGCAGGCATCGACATCCCCAAACTGTGCGCCACCGACAGCCTGGAGCCGTTCGGTTCCTGCCGGCTGTGCGTGGTCGAGATCGACGGCCGGCGCGGCACCCCGGCGTCCTGCACCACCCCGTGCGCCGACGGGATGCAGGTGAGCACCCAGACGCCGAAGGTGGAGAAACTCCGCCAGGGCGTCATGGAGCTCTACATCTCCGACCACCCCCTCGACTGCCTCACCTGCCCGGCCAACGGAGACTGCGAACTCCAGGACATGGCAGGCGTGGTGGGGCTCAGGCAGGTCCGGTACGGCTACGAGGGTGAGAACCATCTCGACGCCGGAAAAGACACCTCCAACCCCTACTTCGACTTTGACCCGTCCAAGTGCATCGCCTGCTCCCGCTGCGTACGGGCCTGCGGCGAGGTCCAGGGCACGTTCGCGCTCACCATCGAGGGGCGCGGTTTCGACTCCAAGGTCTCGGCGGGCGCGGGCGAGACGTTCATGGACTCCGAGTGCGTCTCCTGCGGCGCCTGCGTCCAGGCCTGCCCGACGTCCACACTCCAGGAACGGTCGGTCGTCGAACTCGGCATGCCCACAAGGTCGGTTGTGACCACCTGCGCCTACTGCGGGGTCGGCTGTTCGTTCAAGGCCGAGCTGCGCGGCGACGAGCTGGTGCGCATGGTGCCGTACAAGGACGGCGGCGCGAACGAGGGCCACTCCTGCGTGAAGGGCCGCTTTGCCTTCGGCTACGCCGGCCACCCCGACCGTCAGCTCAACCCCATGGTCCGCGAAAGGATCACCGACCCCTGGCGCGAGGTCGGGTGGGACGAGGCGATCGGCACCGTCGCCCGCCGCATGCGTGAGCTCCAGGACCGGTACGGAACGAGCTCGGTCGGCGCCATCACCTCCTCGCGCTGCACCAACGAAGAGGTGTACGTCGTACAGAAGATGGTGCGCGCGGCCTTCGGCAACAACAACGTCGACACCTGCGCCCGTGTCTGCCACTCCCCGACGGGATACGGACTCAAGCAGACCTTCGGCGAGTCGGCGGGCACCCAGGACTTCCGTTCCGTCGCAGAGGCCGACGTCATCATGGTGATCGGCGCCAACCCCACCGACGGGCACCCGGTGTTCGCCTCCCGGATGAAGCGCCGGCTGCGCGAGGGCGCCAAGCTGATCGTCGTGGACCCGCGCCGCATCGACCTCGTACGCTCACCGCACATCGAGGCCGAGCACCATCTCCAGCTCAGGCCGAGCACCAACGTCGCCGTCGTGAACGCGATGGCCCATGTGGTGGTCACCGAGGGCCTGTTCGACCGGCCGTTCGTGGACGCGAGGTGCGAGGACTTCGACGAGTGGGCGGAGTTCGTCGCCCGTTCCGAGAACAGCCCGGAGGCGGTCGAGCCGATCACCGGCGTACCGGCCGCCGAACTGCGCGCCGCCGCACGGCTGTACGCGACCGCACCCAACGGAGCCATCTACTACGGTCTCGGTGTCACCGAGCACAGCCAGGGCTCGACCATGGTCATGGGAATGGCCAACCTCGCGATGGCATGCGGAAACATCGGCCGGGACGGGGTCGGCGTGAACCCGCTGCGCGGCCAGAACAACGTGCAGGGCTCCTGCGACATGGGCTCGTTCCCGCACGAACTTCCCGGCTACCGCCATGTGTCCGACGACGCGGTGCGCACCGTCTTCGAGAACCTCTGGGGCGGAACTCTCCTCGCCGAGCCGGGACTTCGTATCCCGAACATGTTCGACGCGGCGATCGACGGCACCTTCCGGGGTCTGTTCGTCCACGGCGAGGACATCGCCCAGTCCGACCCCAACCTCAAGCACGTCACCGCCGCGCTCGAAGCGATGGAACTGGTCGTCGTACAGGACCTGTTCCTCAACGAGACGGCCAGGTTCGCGCACGTCTTCCTGCCCGGGGCGTCGTTCCTGGAGAAGGACGGCACGTTCACCAACGCCGAACGCCGGATCAACCGGGTCCGCGCGGTGATGAAGCCGAGGACGGGCAAGCACGAGTGGCAGATCGTCAGCGAGATCGCCACCGCCATGGGCTACCCGATGGCGTACGACCATCCGAGCCGGATCATGGATGAAATCGCCTCCGTCACACCGACTTTCACCGGCGTCTCCTTCGAGCTGCTGGACAAGCTCGGCAGCATCCAGTGGCCGTGCAACGAGGAGGCGCCGGAAGGCACGCCCGTCATGCACGTGGACGAATTCGTGCGCGGCAAAGGCAGGTTCGTGGTCACCTCCTACGTGCCGACGAACGAACGCAGCACCCGGCGCTTCCCCCTGGTCCTCACCACGGGACGCATTCTCAGCCAGTACAACGTCGGCGCGCAGACCCGCCGTACCGGCAATGTCGCCTGGCACCCCGAGGACATCCTCGAACTGCACCCGCACGACGCCGAGGACCGCGGCATCAAGGACGGCGACATGGTCAGCCTGGCCAGTCGCGTCGGGCAGACGACACTGCGCGCGGAGATCTCCGACCGGATGCCGACCGGGGTCGTGTACACCACCTTCCACCACCCCGTGACCGGCGCCAACGTGGTCACCACGGAGAACTCCGACTGGGCGACCAACTGCCCGGAGTACAAGGTGACCGCCGTGCAGGTCGGCATGGCCCGCCCGAGCGAGGCCGCCGAGGCGGAACCGGCGGCCGACGACCTGGTCATGGTGGTGGACTGAGATGGCCGCAGCCGTACCGTCCGAGCGACGCATGGCCAACGACATCGCCGCGAACCACGGCCACCTGCCGGACGACATCGCCTCGGAGGCGATCGCCGGGCATGTCGGGAAGTTCTGGGACCCACGCATGCGTACGCGGTTGTACGAGTTCGTCGACGCCGGAGCGGACGGTCTCGACCCGCTCGTCGTCGCCGCGGTGAAGCTTCTGCGCTGACCCGCCGGGTCGGACTACCGCCGTCTCCCTGTGGATCCCTTGCGGGGGAGGCGCCGCGTACGCTGGGGCGGCCCCGGACAGAGAGGAGTCGTTCGTGCTGTTCCGGCAGCTGGAGTACTTCGTGGCGGTGGCGAGGGAACGGCACTTCGCCCGGGCGGCGGAGTCCTGCTACGTGTCCCAGCCGGCGCTCTCGGCGGCGATCGCCAAGCTGGAACGGGAGTTGAACGTCACCCTGATCAACCGCGGACACAACTACCAGGGCCTCACCCCGGAAGGTGAACGCCTCGTCGTGTGGGCCAAGCGCATCCTCGCCGAACAGGACGCGTTCAAGGCCGAAGTGGCCGCCGTGCAGTCCGGCATCACGGGGACGCTGCGGCTGGGCACGGACCCCACGGCGTCGACAACCCTGGCGCTTCCCGTCGCCGCGTTCTGCGCGGCGCACCCGCTGGCCAAGGTGCAGGTGCGTTCCCGCCTCTCGACCAAGGAACTCCACCGCCAGCTGCGCGACTACGAACTGGACGTGGCGATCGCCCACTTCGACCCGGGCGACCAGGACGGCCTGCAGGTCGTCCCCCTCTACCAGGAGCGCTACATGCTGCTGGTGTCGGACGACCAACTCGTCGCCCAGTCCGCCACGGTGACCTGGGCGGACGCGGCCCAACTGCCGCTCGCCCTCCTGACGCCCGACATGCGCATCCGTCAGATCGTCGACACCGTGTTCGCCGAGAAGGGATTCGTGGTGACCCCGCAGGTCGAGACCGACTCCATCGCCTCCCTCTACGCGCACGTGGGCGGCGGCGGCTGGGCGAGCGTCGTCCCGCACACCTGGCTGCGCGCCATGCCGGTCGTCGGCCGGACGAGAGCGCTGCCCCTGGTCGACCCGGAAGCCGGCGCCCAGGTCTCGGTGGCGATCCACGCGGCCACGCCCGGCTCGGTCGCCGCCCGCGCGTTCGTCAACGCCGCGACGGGCCTGTCCCTGGACGACTTCTTCGCCCGCCCGCTGCCCACGCCGACCGAGCACCGTGTGCGCTGAGCCCCGCCATCAGGGCGCGTACCGGGCCTGGACGGCCTTCCGGTCCAGTCCCCCCTTGCCCGTGTGCGGCAGAGCGGCGACCACCTCAAGCCGTTCGGGCACCTCGAACGCGGCCAGCCGGTCACGGCAGTACCGCAGGATCTCCGCGGCCCCCACGCTCTCCCCTTCGCGCACCACCACGGCGGCGCCGACCCGCTGCCCGTACACCCCGTCGGGCACGGCGAACACGGCCGCCTCGGCGACGCCCGGGCACCCGGCGAGGATGTCCTCGACGTGCTCGGGCGAGATCTTCTCCCCGCCACGGTTGATGAGGTTCTTGATCCGTCCGGTCAGCGACAGATATCCCTCCTCGTCCAGCACGCCCAGATCACCGGTGCGAAGCCACCCGTCGACGAAGGCGTACGCCGTCCCGTCCCCGTCGGCGAGATAGCCACGGGCGACGGTCGGTCCGTGCACCCACACCTCGCCCGCGACGCCCACCGGACACGCCCGCCCGCTCCGGTCGACGACCCGCACCTCGACCCCGGTCGGCCGCCCCACCGACCCCTGCTTCAGCGCGCCCCGCTCGGGCAGCGGCTCGCTGGCCGCCTGGTGGGAGGACTCCGTCATCCCGTACGCGGACAGCAACGGCGCGCCGAACGTGCGCTCCAGCGCGCGCTGCGTGGCCGTGTTGAGGGGAGCGCTGCAACTGCGTACGAACTTCAGGGGCGGTGCCTGTGGTCCCGGGTACTCGTGCTCGGACCGGTCCAGGAGGATCTCGTGGATGGCCGGCACCGCGGTGAACCAGGTGGCGGTCACGGCCCGCATGTCGTCCCAGAACGTGCCGGCCGAGAACCGCCCCCGCTCGGGCAGCAGTACGCAGCCTCCGCTGGCCAGGGACGCCAGCAGCGCCGCGAAGAGCCCGTGGCCGTGGAAGAACGGCATCACCGCGACCGTCGCGTCGCCGGGCCCCAACTCGTATGTGGCACACACTCCTTGGACGGCAGCGGCCACGTTGGTGTGGGTCAGCGGCACCATCCTCGCCCGCTCGGTGGTACCCGCGGTGAACAGGACGAGGGCGTCCCGGTCAGACAACTCGCCTGCCGCGCCCAGCACGTCGGGCACGGCACCGGGTTCGAGCGCGACCGACGCCGTGCCCGCCCGGGAGACCTCCACACGCAGGGGCCATGCGGGGAGAGGTAGCGGAGCCCCGGCCACCGACGGGCCGACGAGAACCGCCCGTGCCCCCAACGCCGCGAGCCGAGCCGACAGTTGAGAGGCGGGAAGCGCCGGGTCCAGCGGGGCGACCACCAGACCCGCTCGCGCCGCGCCGAGCAGCGCGACGACGAACTCCGCGGTGTTGGCACAGATCACACCGATCGCGTCACCGCGTCCCAGCCCCGTGCGGCCGAGCCTGGCAGCCACGTCGTCCGCCAGAGCCGCGAGGCCCCGGTAGGAGAGGTGCACCCGCTCGCCGGTGACGACGAGAGCGCGGGCGTACGGCCGTTCCCGCACCTGCCGGTCGAGCAGGTCGGCGAGGCCTGTGAGCGTCGGAGGCCGGTACCGGTTCGCGTCGCGCACGGATGCCGCGGCCGGAACCGCCATGACCCCACCCCCTCGCGCCAGATCTGATGCAGCAGTCCTCTGCGAGCCTGCGGTGACCTGCGGTCGCCGTCCAATACGCACTGGTGAACGGCCGATAGCAACCGTCTATCAAGGGAGTTGACAGCCCCTCCACCAGCGGTCGATAGACGCTGTTTATCGGCTGGTCGCCGATGGGTCTTGGACGCGGACGGACGCGCTGCGGATGGTGAGAGAAGTAGCCGCTCCGGCAGGACCTGCCCAAGGAGGACCTCGGACCATGACCGCCCCCTCGCCCCTGGAGACCGCGGCAGCAGCCGACGTTCCGACCGAGCTCACCGACGGGTACCACCTGGTCGTCGACGCGCTCAGGATGAACGACGTCGACACCATCTACGGAGTGGTCGGCATCCCGATCACCGACCTGGCCCGCCTCGCCCAGGCGCAGGGCATCCGTTACATAGGCTTCCGGCACGAGAGCAACGCCGGACACGCGGCGGCGGCCGCCGGCTACCTCAACAAGAAGCCCGGCGTGGCACTGACCGTGTCGGCACCCGGCTTCCTCAACGGCCTGGTCGCGCTGGCGAACGCGACCACCAACTGCTTCCCGATGGTCCAGATCTCCGGCTCCAGCGAGCGCCACCTCGTCGACCTCAAGCAGGGCGACTACGAGGAGATGGACCAGCTCGCCGCCGCGCAGCCGTTCGTCAAGGCCGCGTACCGGGTCAGCCGCGTGGAGGACATCGGCCGGGGCATCGCCCGCGCGCTGCGCACCGCGATCTCCGGGCGCCCCGGCGGCGTCTACCTCGACATCCCCGCCGCGGTGCTCGGCGCCGTCATGCCCGCCGCGGACGGCGCGAAGACCCTGAGCCGACTCGTCGACCCCGCCCCGCGTCAACTGCCCGCGCCGGAGGCCGTGGACCGTGCGATCGAACTACTGGCAGGTGCCGAGCGGCCGTTGGTGGTGCTGGGCAAGGGCGCCGCGTACGCCCAGGCCGACGACCGGGTCCGCGAGTTCATCGAGTCCACCGGCATCCCGTACGTACCGATGTCGATGGCCAAGGGCCTGCTGCCCGACGACCACCCGCAGTCGGCGGCCACCGCGCGTTCCCTGGCACTGAAGAAGGCCGACGTCGTGATGCTGATCGGCGCCCGCCTCAACTGGCTTCTGGGCCACGGCCAGACGGGCTGGAACCCCGACGCAAGGTTCGTCCAGATCGACATCGACCCCAAGGAGATCGACAGCAACCAGCCCATCGCCGCCCCGCTCGTCGGCGACATCGAGTCGGTGCTCGAAGCACTCGCCGAGCGGACCAAGCCCGGCCGGATCACGGCCCCTTCGGCCTGGCGGGAGGAGCTCGGCGCCCGCTCGGCGCAGAACGTCGCCAAGATGGCGAAGCGCCTGGAGGCCGACCCGCACCCCATGCAGTTCATGGGCGCCCTGAAGGCCGTACGCGACGTCGTCCGCGCGCGCCCGGAGACGTACATCGTCAACGAGGGCGCCAACGCCCTGGACATCGCGCGCAACGTCATCGACATGCACGTACCGCGCCACCGCCTCGACAGCGGCACCTGGGGCGTCATGGGCATCGGCATGGGCTACGCCATCGCCGCCGCCGTCGAGAGCGGCGCACCCGTCGTGGCCGTCGAGGGCGACAGTGCCTTCGGGTTCAGCGGTATCGAGATCGAGACCATCTGCCGCTACAACCTGCCCGTCGTCACCGTGATCATGAACAACGGCGGTGTGTACCGCGGCGACGACGTGAACCCGTACGACGACGCCCCCTCGCCGACGACCCTCATGGGCGCGGCCCGCCACGACCTAGTGATCGAGGCGTTCGGCGGCAAGGGCTACCGCGCCACCACGCCCGCCGAGGTCACCGCCGCCCTCACCGAAGCCCTGGCCTCTGGCGGACCGGCCCTCATCGACTGCGTGATCGACCCCTCGGCCGGCACCGAGAGCGGCCACATCTCGCACCTCAACCCCAAGGGCATCACCGTCGGCAACATCTCTCCGGCGAAGAAGTGACCGCCTTCCCGCCTTCGCGGCCTTCACAGCCTTCACCCCGAACTCCCGCTCCGCACGCTGTCATTCACGAGAAGGAAGCCAAACATGAGTGAAAAGCCGCTCGCCGGAATAAAGGTGATCGACTTCACCGGGGTCCAGGCCGGTCCCGCCTGCACACAGTTGCTCGCCTGGTTCGGAGCCGACGTCCTGAAGGTGGAGCGCCCCAACGGCGGCGACGTCACCCGCAAACAGCTCCGGGACATCGAGGACCTCGACGCGCTGTACTTCACGATGCTCAACAGCAACAAGCGCTCCCTCGCCATCAACACCAAGACCGCCGAGGGTTTGGAGGTCCTGGAGAAGCTCATCACCGGCGCCGACGTGCTGGTGGAGAACTTCGCCCCGGGTGCCCTGGACCGCATGGGTCTGACCTGGGAGCGCATCCAGGAGCTCAACCCGCGTCTGATCTTCGGCTCGGTCAAGGGCTTCAACGACGACTCGTCGTGGAACGACCTCAAGGTCTACGAGAACGTCGCCCAGTGCGCGGGCGGCGCCGCCTCCACCACCGGCTTCTGGGACGGCCCGCCGACCATTTCGGGCGGTGCCCTCGGCGACACCAACACCGGGATGCACCTGGCGATCGGCATCCTCACCGCGATCATCGACCGGGGCAGGACGGGCCGGGGGCAGAAGGTCTCGGTCTCCATGCAGGACGCCGTGCTCAACCTCTGCCGCGTCAAGCTGCGCGACCAGCAGCGCCTGGAGCGTGTCGGCTACCTGGAGGAGTACCCGCAGTACCCGAACGGCGAGTTCACCGACGTCGTACCGCGCGGCGGCAACGCGGGCGGCGGCGGGCAGCCCGGCTGGGTGCTCAAGTGCAAGGGCTGGGAGACCGACCCGAACGCGTACATCTACTTCACCGTGCAGGAGCAGAACTGGAAGCGCACCGCTGAGGTGATCGGCCGTCCCGAGTGGGCCGAGGACCCGGAGTACGCCACCGCGCGCGCCCGCCAGTCGCACATCTTCGAGATCTTCGCGGAGATCGAGAAGTGGCTCGCGGACAAGACCAAGTACGAGGCGGTGAACATCCTGCGTGAGTGGGAGGTGCCCTGCGCCCCGGTGATGAGCATGAAGGAACTCGCCTACGACGAGGACCTGCGCAAGAGCGGCACGGTCGTCGAGGTCGAGCAGAAGGGCCGCGGCACCTACCTGACCGTCGGCAGCCCGGTGAAGTTCTCCTCCTTCAAGCCGGACATCGCCGGCGCCCCGCTGCTGGGCGAGCACAGCTCCGAGGTCCTGGTCGAACTCGGCTACGACGAGGAGACCATCGGCCGGCTGAAGGAGAGCGGCGTCATCGTCTGACCCGGCCCGCGGAGACGGAAGCGGCCGTGGCCCTCCAGACACGGCCGCTTCCGCGTCGTCCGGCGAGACTCAGACCGTCGCCTCGGCCTCGGCCCTCCGCCGCATCAGCTCCCGCTCCCGCTCGCGCCGCGCGGTGACGTCCCGGATGACCGCCCCGACGTACGTGCTGCCGTCGGGTCCCGGCAGCAGCGCCACGCTGAACTCGATGGACAGTTTGCGGCCGTCCGCCGCCAGCGCGGGAACGTTCAGCAGGTCGGCGTCCCCGTACTTGGTCGTTCCCCGGTCCATGGCCTTCTGGAAGCCGTCCCAGTGACGCTTGCGGTGCCGCTCGGGGATGATGACGTCGAGACCGCGACCGTCCACGTCGCCCGCCGAGAACCCGAAGATGCGCTCCGCGCCCCGGTTCCAGAAGCGGATCAGCCCTCCCCCGTCGATGATCACTATGCCGTCGGGCGCCTGGGCGGCCATACCCAGCACCACCTCGGGATTCAGATCTTCCATGTCGCCTCCGTACTGGGGCCGTTGGATACTGAAACGCTGACAGGGCGACAGTATACAGGTGGATAGTATACAGAATCCAGAAAGGGGTCTGGGCTCCCGAACCGGAAAAAAGGCGGGACCCCCGTGGCGCAGGGGGCGCTCCCCGCCGCTGGAGGTCCCGCCGTCCTGTGTCGTGGCTCGACTATGCCGTCATCACGCAGCGGTCCCGAGTGCGAGGAGGTCGCTGATGGCGTGGACGGTCCTCAGGGTGGGGACGTCGACGCCGGTGATGCCGGCCAGTTCGATGACGGCGGTCAGAAGGACGTCGAGTTCAAGGGGTTTTCCGCGTTCGAGGTCCTGGAGGGTGGAGGTGCGGTGGTCGCCCACGCGTTCGGCGCCGGCGAGACGGCGCTCGATGGAGATGCCGACACGGCAGTTGAGGGCTTCGGCGACGGCGAGGGTCTCTTCCATCATGGTGTGGATGACCTGGCGGGTGCCGCCGTGGTGGCACATCTGGCGCATCGTGGCGCGGGCGAGGGCGCTGATGGGGTTGAAGGAGATGTTGCCGAGGAGTTTGAGCCAGATGTCGTTGCGCAGATCCGGTTCGACGGGGCATTTGAGTCCGCCGGCCCGCATGGCCTCGCTGAAGGCCTGGCAGCGAGGGGAGACCGTGCGGTCCGGTTCGCCGATCGAGAACCGGGTGCCCTCCAGGTGCCTGACGACGCCCGGCCCTTCCAGCTCTGTCGCCGCGTACACCACGCAGCCGATGGCCCGCTCAGGCGCGAGTACGGCACTGACCGCGCCGCCGGGGTCCACGCTCTCGATGCGGTGGCCGTCGTGACGTCCGCCGTGACGGTGGAAGTACCACCACGGGATGCCGTTCTGGGCGGCGATGACGGCGGTCGACTCGTGGAGCAGGGGCTCGATGAGCGGCCCGCACGCCGCGTACGAGTTGGCTTTGAGTCCGAGGAAGACATGGTCGACGGGGCCGATGTCGGCGGGGTTGTCGGTGGCGTGGGCATGGGCGGTGAAATCACCGCGAGGGCTGAGGACCCGTACGCCGTGTTGCCTCATGGCCGCGAGGTGCGGTCCACGGGCGACGAGATGCACGTCGGCGCCTGCTTGGTGCAGGGCGGCGCCGACATAGGCACCGATGGCTCCGGCGCCGAGAATGGCGACTTTCACTGGATGGCGCTCCGTTCGGCCGAGGGTGTACCGCGGAACTGTCGAGACTGGGAAACTGTCGACGAAATATTGTCTACAGGATGGAGGTGGCGGCAGCAAGGGTTTGGGCCGGCGTCCGGGCGGCCACCCGTGCGGCGTGAGCTGGGTTTCCGGGTGTTTGTGCGCCGTAGACTGTAGGCGAAAGCCAATTCATACTTGGCTCTCATACGTGGCGACGACGCTGCGGAGGAGGGGCTGTGATGTTGTCGACGACAGGACTGCCGCAGGGCGCGGTGCCCAAGCTCGAACGCCCCGGCCCGCTGCGCGACCGTGTCTACGAGGCACTGCTCGAACTCATCACCACCCGAGCCCTGCAACCCGGGCAGCATCTCGTCGAGAGTGAACTCGCCGGGCACCTCGGGGTCTCCCGACAGCCTGTACGGGAGGCGTTGCAGCGTCTCAACACGGACGGATGGGTCGATCTGCGGCCTGCCCAGGGCGCCTTCGTGCACGAGCCGACGGAGGAGGAGGCGGATCAACTCCTCACCGTCCGCACGCTGCTGGAGGCCGAGGCGGCCCGTCTCGCCGCGGCCAACGCGGGTGCCGCGGCCATCGCGGTGCTGGAGGAGATGTGCGCGGAGGGGGAGCGCGCGGTCGCCGCCGACGACGTGGACGGCGCGGTGGCGATGAACGCCAGGCTCCACGCGAAGATCATGGAGCTGGCCGGCAATGCGGTGCTCGCCGAGCTGGCGGCCCAGGTTGACCGGCGGGTGCGCTGGTACTACACGCCGGTCGCGCGGCAGCGCGGGCAGCGGTCCTGGACGGAGCACCGCGAGCTGATCGCGGCGATCGCGGGCCGCGACGAGCGGCGCGCGACGGAAATCATGCGGGCCCACACGGAGCACACGCGGAAGATGTACCACGAGCGGGAGAAGTAGCCACGACGTGGGTTTCCGTAGCTGTCCGGTCGCCCCTGGTGAGAGATATGCAGGTGAAAGGCAGTCCGAAAGCTTGGTATCGTTGTTCTGTCGCCGCGGGAAACAGCCCCATGGGCGGCAGACACCTGGTCCGGGTGGCGGAATGGCAGACGCGCTAGCTTGAGGTGCTAGTGCCCTTTATCG
>NZ_JAVFVX010000139.1:0-16803 GCF_033441795.1 Streptomyces sp. ADMS
CCCACGCACACCAGCCCCGTGACCAGCAACTTCAGCTTGCACACCTCTCAATGCGTCTACGAGCCTCAGCCGGGTACTTCTATCCGGCTCCGAGGAACCTACCGTCAACTGGAGGAATTCGTGGACTGTGTCAGACACCTCGATGCGCAGGCCAATTCCGACTCGCAGATACCGAGTCTCGATCTCTGCGCCCGGCCGCGCATTACCGTGGCGTACTGCGTCGGTCAAGAGCTCCGAGAGAACGAGGACAGCTGGGTCTTCAATACTTGAGAGGCCCCAACCGTCCAGCGCCTTACGGAGTTCACGACGCGCAAGGCCGACGCAGCGCGGATGGCGACTCCAGCGGAGCACCACCGCGCTTCTGCTCTTGGGGCCGACGCCATCATCCGGCTGGTAGGTCACAGGCACTGCGATGCCTCCCCGTACAAGTGGCTTGGTCGCAACGACCGTAGAAGCCGACGGGGAGGCGGACCCGGAGGATTTTTCCGGGTCCGCCAACGAACCTCTCTACAACAAGCGCTACTTGATGGCGCCGAGCCGCATGGCCAGGTCCTGGACATCCTGACGGCGGGATCGCTTGTGGAGCCGACGAGCTAGGTCCCGCGCGAACTCATGTGCCTTGATCTGTTCGGGAGCGGTTCGGTAGGCGCGCTTGAGGTGGTCTATCGCCTCATCCGTCCGCCCGGCCTCAGCATAGGCACGGGCAACATCCAGTCGCGCCCGCCCACGTCGTTCTACCGGCAGTCCTGCCGCTCTGACTCTCGGGGCTACGTCCACGGCCAGCTGGACGTCCTCGAATTCCAGGGCGAGCGCCAGCCGGTGGATCTCTACGTTGCCGGGACCGAAGGAGGTCCACATCGCGTTGGAGTCGCCGCCGAGCAGGTGCGCTGCCTCTTGGGCCTTACCCATCATGTGGTCTGCCAGCGCTCGGTTCCGCATCCGGGCCGCTGCGACGGCTCCGTTGAGGAACAGGGTCCCGTACAGGGAAAGAGAAGCCGGCGTGGTGCGCCACCAACCGGGTTCGAGGTCGTCCGCCGCGTCAAGGGTGACGTTCACTGCCTCTGCTGCCATGCCGGCGCCGAGTTGAACATGCGCGACACCTCGGCGCAGCGCCAACATTGTGGCGGGGTCTTCGGACTCCGCAGCCGCCATGTCGCCTTGGTCTACAGCGGTCCAGGCCAGGTTGGTCTCGCCCAACTTTCGGAGGAGTACCGCTGCCACGTGGCAGGTCAGTGCGAACAGCCGCAGTGCTTCGACGTGTTCGGCGCCCGCCGTGCGCTCCTGTGTTGCCAGCCGGGCGTCCGCGAGTAGCCCGGGCAGGCAGTCTCCAAGGCGCGCGAACTGGCAATTCTGAAAGAGCCGCCAGACTTCGTCGACTGCGAAGGAGAGACGTTCGAGGCGCACGGTTTCGCGGCCGTCGTAGAGCGAGCCCGCCAGCCGTCGCGACTGCATGAGTGCGGTGCGGATCGCCGGGATGCTGGCCGTGTGACGACCGTGGTCGTCCAAGAACGTCGGCGTGCCCTGAAGGTCCTCCACGTGCACTCGCAGAGCGTGTGCCAGGTCCGCGAGCATCTTCACGTTGTTCACCGGTATGCGTTCGGACTCGATCCGGTACACCCAGTCCTCGGAGCGTCCCAGAAGTTCGCCGAGCTGCCGCTGGCTCAGACCTCGGCGTTTCCTGTAGAACCGGACTCGCTTGCCGAACGGAAGATGGTCGGTCATTCCCCGCATTGACGTGCTCCCCTCAGCCTGCTCAATCGAGTTTCACACGGCGTGAGCGTGCGGGAACAGGAGAACCGTCATCTGAGGGCGCCTGTGATCTGGAACGTAGGCTGACCCCATCGGATTGCAACGGCGGGGAGCAGATCCTCGGCGAACATGGAGGGCGAGAGCAAGTGATCTCAACGCAGGCATGGGCGGATGCTCAACGGCTGTGGGACTTCCAGCAGATGGGTCACGAGTTGCGACCTTGCTCCGTGGCGATCGGACTCGGCAGCCACGACCTGGGAGTGGCCGACACCACCGCAGACCTCTACCACCGTGGCATGGCGCCACTCATCGTCTTCACCGGAGCGACCAGCCGTACGACGCGTGAGCGGATGCCCCGAGGTGAAGCCGAACACTATCGGGACCGTGCGGTGGCGCTCGGGGTTCCTGAGAGCGCCATCATCGTCGAGCCGAAGGCCCGGAACACGGGCCAGAACATCCGCTTCTCCCGCGCTCTCCTCGAAGAACAGCGTGTTCCCGTCTCGTCGGTCCTGATGGTCAGCAAGCCGTACGAGGAGCGACGGGCCTACGCGACGGCGCGAAAGCTCTGGCCGGACGTCGAGTGGGTGAGCGCCTCCACGCCCATGGCGCTCTCCGAGTACGTCGATTCGATCCAGGACGCCCGTCTGGTCATCGACATGCTGGTGGGGGCCCAGCAGCGGCTCATGGTGTACCCACGGCAAGGGTTCATGATCGAGCAGGAGATTCCCGACGACGTGGCGGCGGCTTTCGAACGGTTGCGTCGCGACGGCTTCACGAGCCGACTCGTACCGGAAGAGGCCGAACGGGCCTGAGCTTCGGTCCACCCCGTCCGGTCCGGTCTGCGCTCTTTCAGGCGGCGCCCCATTGAGCTTGGGCATCCATGTTTCTGAGCGTCTCAATACGATACGACAACTGCTGGGTAGCAGCAGTGTCTCCTTGATCCGCACGCCGAATGAAGGACCCGAGAGTGTGAAGGTCTCGGATTCCACAGAGAACCGATTGACCAGACCACTGCCGGATGTCGTAGCCGTACCGCTCGCTGAAATCATCCAGTTGTCCGACGCTTCGCCCGAAGCGGACTCCTTGGAACGTATTAGCCAAGTCGATCTCTCGCGGGCCGAATGCCGCCTCGTCCCAGTCTCCGAGCCTGACGTCCTCGCCGTCCCAGAGCGTGTTGCCCGGATATGCGTCGCCGTGAATGTGCCCGTGCCCCAAGGGGAATTCCAGCTGTTCGTATGCGTGGAGAAGTTCCTGCCTGCGCTCCATGAGCCACGCCCGTTCGTTCGGCGCTAGGTAGGTACTGGCCTCCACGGCGGTCTTGAGTGAGGCAAGCGGTTGGTGTTGCGGCAGTGACACCGGCGGGGATGGTAGGGAATGCAGAGTTCTCAGCAGATCACCCAACCGTCCGGGCGGAGGTGCGCCGTGTTCAGGTTGCGGGTAGTGCCGCCAGAACGTGACGACATATGGGTCGTATGCCACCGGCTGGGGTACATCCACTGGCTCTGTCGCCGGGAAGTCGTTCGCGACGAGCCAGCGCGTGAGGGAGACAGCGGTCGCCAAGCGCTGCTGCTGCGAGGCGGGACTGACGCGCACCACAACGCCTTCCGCAGCAAGAAGGAACACGGAAGTGGCGTGGTGGTGAAGCGGGACAAGGGAGCGGTCTGTCAGACCTGACGCCTGGCAGGCCTTACGGGCGGCGGACTCGGGAGAGACCGTCATTGTCATGAGGTGAGGGCCTTCGCTCTCGTGTCGATCACCTGATAGCCGCGAGTGGCATCGGCGAGCTCGCGGGCAACCCGGCTTCGGGCGAACCGTGGTTCTTCAAGAAGCGTAGCTACTCCCTGCACGGCGTCGCCAAGCTGTCGGATACGGCGGTCGACCGGCAGCTCCAGTATGGGCTGGAGTTGCTCGCCGGCGCCCTCGATCTCTCCTGCGGCGATGCGCGCTGTGACGATGTCGAGGCGCGCCAGCGCCTCGTCGCCGTACGACCGCTGCTCCTTCGGGCCCATCTCGTACAGATCGATCGCGGCGGCGGCGTGCTGCTCGGCCCTCCCGTGTTCGCCGAGGAGGGCGTACGTTCCGCCGATGTAGTACTCCTGCTTGGCTTCCGGGAAAGTGAGCAGGCCTCCGAATCTGGTGAGCCCGTTGGGGTCTGTTCGCTGTTCCCGGGCCTGCTCAAGTTCCTTGAGCGCTGCCAGGGCCGTGTTCCGGTCTCCGACGCGTGCCGCAGCCCTGGCCCCGATCGCCGCGGTTCTGACCCGGGTCTCGCCGACGGGGGCGAACCGGATCGCCTGTTGTGTGTACTTGAAGGCTGCGTGCCGGTGAGTTGACCACTCCGCGATCAGTGCGGCTGTGCCCTTGACCCATGCCCGGAGATCGTCGTGGTCGGCATGCTCGGCGAGGGTCCCGGCCGTCTGAAGTTGGGCGACAGCGGAGTCCTGGTCCCCGAGATTCTGTGACGCGTGAGCAAGGAGCAGGCAACTCGTGCCGGCGAGGAGGTACAGCTCCCTGGTTTGGCCGGGGGGTTGGTGGCCGCTCAGCAGCGCGAAGAGCTGGTCTCTCGTCGACAGCAGGTCTTGGAAGAGCGGGTACAGGGGAGCGTGGACGTAGTCCGTCGCGATCCGGGTGATCCTGGATTCCAGCCCCTCAAGCTCGACGTCGCTCACGTTGCTCCTCGTGACCGCTTCCGCGAACCGCAGCGACTGGGCCGCGGCTTGTGTCGCGAGCTCATAGAGGTCCGCTGCCTGCTCGCCGGTCGCGACCTGGAGATCAACGGCGGACGGTCCTGGGTACGGCAACGGCCGTGGCGTGAGGGCTGCGTGATGCTCACGGAACGGTGGGGGGAGCAAGGCGTCCGGTGTTTCCATGCCGTTGAGGAACCTCGCGACCTTGTCGAGGCTCGTCAGTCGGCGGGTTCCTGCTTCGAGCATGGAAAGGAAACCCTGGCTGAGCCCCGTCATGCGGGCCATGTCGTCCTGGCGAAGCTTCGCCCGCTCGCGGATGAGGCGGCTCGCGCGCCCGAAGTCCCATGCCGCGATGGCGGAGTGGACTTCCGGATGCTGCCAGACGGTGTCTGGAACCCGGCGTTGAAGGCGGGTGTCGAGAAACCTGACGCGCGCGCACGTGGCACACCGGTCTTCGTCGTTGTACTGGCTCAAGCGGCATCCGCAGTCAGCGCATACGCGAGGGTTTCTTGGCATCGCACCCCCGTTTCTCGTTCTGCGCCCGACAGCGTAGGTGGAGATACCCGCTTGCCGGTATCACTCATGTAATACGGGCAGTTGGGACGCACTGCTGGGCCGCCGCCGTCAGGCACGGCCGAGGGTTGTTGTGACGATCGCGTCCAGGAGCCGTGGGACATCTTCGAGGCTGTTGAGGACAACGCCAGCTCCCGCTGTGGAGAGTCCGTTGGCGGTGGTCTTTCAGCGGCTCTTTCGAGCGCGGCGAGCGCCGCCTAGCGCTCGCCGAGCGCATGCGGTTCCTGGTCTTCCTGGAACCGGCATCACCTCAGTGATATCACCCTCGGAATGTGCGTAATCGCCTTTCGGTAAACAGTCTTGGGGATCAGCCAACGTCCTTGTGACAGCAGTTGCTTGGTCAAGCGGCTCAGTCAGTGTGTCCGGACGCACAGGAGATCCCGGTGATTGCCTCGCGAGGCCGAGTTGAAGCCGTCCCTGATCCGCCCGCTGCCCATCGGCCAGTCGCACCTGTGGTGCCGCTGGACGGCCGGCCTCGGTTGCAACGCCGCTCCTCCTCACCGGAGTTGGCATTGCCGTTCGCGCAGACAGAACTGCCCTGGAGGATCCAGCTCGCGTCACACCCGCTGCCGCGACTCGGGCCCGTCGATGTCGTGCAGGCGGGACTGCTCGTCGGCTTGCGTGCGGTCGAGGGTGCCCGAAGCCGGGGGCTCCCTGTGGGGCCGGTGCTCTGCTGCCACGCGCACTCGCGTATCCACATCCCGGTCGAAGCGGGCACGGCATACCGGTGGCACGCTCCACAGACGGTGTGCCGTGCGGGGCGCCTGTGGGAATGCGCCCTCGACAGACAGGTCGCCGGGTACTCGCGCTGCTCGACGGTATGGCTGCTTCCCCCTGACGGACATCCAGAAGGCACCGACAGCGCCGCGCTCCGTCACTGGCTCGCCCTGACACGGTCGGCTGGCGTGCGCAAAAGGGAGCCTCTGCATGGCGGTTAGCGTCTCGGCCGTCGTCCTCTTGGCGATCATCACGTTCCTGCTCATCAAGAAGGGCGGGCTGAAAGCCGGGCACGCAGTGGTCTGCACCCTCCTCGGCTTCTACCTCGCCAGTTCCTCGATCGCGCCAACGATCTCAGAGGCCACAACGAGCCTGGCGCGCATGATCGGCGGGATCAAGTTCTAGGCCCCAGCCGATGACCTGGGCGACATGAGCGGGCCTCCTTGGGCTCCATCGAACTGTCGCCAGCCCGGCGGTCCATCAACTTGCCGGTCCCGTTGCCCTGTCGCAGTCCACTTCGACCCCAGTGAGAGATCCGATGAGACACGAAACAGCCGTCGCGGCATCCGTTGGTCTGGCCGCAGTGCTCGTTGTCGCGCTCGGGCTGGCCGCATACTTCGCATGGCTCTCCGCCAAGCACCGTGCCCAGGCCGTGCATTGGCAAGAGACCACCGTTGCCCAGGACACGGCCCTGGTCGCGCTGCTTTCGCAGGGCCTCGAAGCGGTCGTGGGCTCGCTCCAGCGGCCACAGTCGGCCTCGGCAGAGTTTGTGGTCCCGGCCTGTCTCGCCGGTTCCGGCTTCGTGGAGAACCTCCGGGTGCTCGGCGAGCGGTATGTCGCCGACCTGCACCAAGTGCGAGGAGTGACGGCGGCTTCGACACGTCAGCAAGTCGAAGCCGAGGCGCGCGAGTCGGCGAAGGCAGCCGTCAAGGCGTTCGCCACCGCGATGGTGAGCACCGGCATCAACGTGAGCAGCGAGGTGGCCCAGGCGCTCCGCCGACATCACGGCAGTGCCGTCTTCGCGACGCTGACCAAGATCGATCACGGCGTCCAGCAGATGCTCCACCAGGCACAGTCGTACGTCGTACTCGCTGGAGGGCTCCTCGGGCAGCGGTGGCCCGCCAGCACACTCACGGACGTCGTCGGGGCAGCCCAGGGAGCGATTCCCGACTACACGCGGGTCCACCCGTACGCGTCTGACCGGGCAGTGATCGCCCGCATGGTCGGGCCGGTGAAGCTCATCCTGAGCCACCTCCTCGACAACGCCGCACGCTATTCGCCGCCTCAGACTCACGTGGAGGTGAGCGCCCAGCACGGCCACCACGGAATCACTCTCCTCATCGACGACGCCGGCAAGCGCATGAGCGAGGAGGAACTGAAGCGCGCGCGGCGCATCCTGGACGGCCGCCAGGAGGTCGACATCCTCACCCTGGAGGCGCACCCGAGGGTCGGCTTCCCGGTGATCGCGCTCCTTGCCCGCCGATATGGCATCAAGGTGGTGCTCACGGACTCCAACCGCTACGGCGGGATGAGTGCCTCGGTCTTCCTGCCCGAGGCCCTTCTCACCACCGCTGCGGCTGAGCTCGAACCGGCTCCGCGGCCCGCCCGCGTCGAAGCGCCTGCACCTTCCTCCCCCGCGCTGACGGAGAACGGACTGCCGACGCGCACGTCCCGCCAACCGATGCATCCGCAGCAACAGGCTTCTGCTGGGCGCCGCACGAGTACCGAACCGGCCCGGCCCGCAGTCATCGGCGCCTGGCAGCAGGCAACCAGACAGGCTCGCGGCACGGCCGCACCCCCGCGGGAACGCGCCGGGGACACCGACGTACACACCGACCAGGAAGAAAGGTCCCTCGACTCATGACGACGCAGGTGAACAGGCTCGGCTGGATGCTCGGGGACCTCACGAGCATGCCGGATGTCCGCTACGCCGTCCTTCTGGCCACGGACGGTCTCGCCCTGGGCTACTCGGAATCGGTGGACCGTGACACGGCAGACAAGGTCGCCGCGTCCACCAGCGGCTTTCACTCCATTGGCATCGCGTTGGCCCCGTACACCGGTGGAAAGAAGAACGGCCTGCGCCAAGTCGTCGCCGAGTTCGACGAGGGACTCCTGTTCGTCAAGACGGTCGGCCACAACGCGTTGCTGGCGGTCTCGACGACCGAGACAGTCGACGCCGAAATCCTCACCTACCGGATGAACGGCCTGACCGAGCGCCTCGGCGCGGAGCTGTCCAGCCCGGCACGGGACCAGGGTGACGACGGCGGCGCTCGGCCATGAGCGCTCTGCGGCGCGATCCCGACATGGTCCGGGCGTATGTCCGGACACGAGGACACTCGTCACCGTCCCGCGACGGCCTGACCCTGACGACCCTGGTTCGCGCCGCAGACCGCCCGCTCCACGGCCTCGACGTCGAAGCCCGGCGGATCCTGCGGATCTGCAACGGGCCGATCGTGATCGCCGAGATCGCCTCGCTCCTCGATCTGCCTCCCACCGTCGCTCTCATCGTCGTCTCCGGACTTCTCGACACCGGCCACCTCAACACCCCGGCACCGGCCGACCAGCCGGACATCAGCGTTATTGAGGAAGTGCTCAATGGACTCCGTGCTCTCGTCTGAGCACCAATACCTCCCAGCCACCGTGACCCGGTCAGCGAAGATCCTGATCGCCGGCCACTTCGGAGCAGGCAAGACGACTCTGGTTGGCAGCGTGTCGGAGATCAAACCGCTGAGGACCGAGGAGCCAATCACAGAAGCCAGCACCGGCATCGACGACCTCGCCGGCCTGCCCAGCAAGACGGAGACGACGGTCGCCTTCGACTTCGGCCGCCGCACCCTCAGCCCCCATCTGGCCCTCTACCTGTTCGGCACCCCCGGACAGAACCGGTTCACCCCCTTCTGGGAGCACCTCTTCCACGGGGCGCTGGGCGCGCTGGTCCTCGTCGACACCCGTCGACTCCAGGACTCCGACGCGGTTCTCGCGCTCTTCGAAGAACGCGGCCTGCCGTTCGGAGTCGCCGTCAACGAATGGGACGGCGCTCAACGGTTCGACCTCGACGAGGTCCGTCGGGCCCTGGCTCTCGACGACGACGTGGTGGTCACGTCCTGCGACGCCCGCGACGAAGTGTCCTCCATCCACGCGCTGATCGCGTTCGTCGAATACCTCCACCGATCCAGCCGACTGGAGCACCTGTCGTGACTATGCCGCCACCGCCATCGCAGGCCGGCCACCGCGCTCACGCCGGTCAGACGCGGTTCGCGATGTACGCACCGGAGTTCGCAGCTGATCCCTCCCGCTTCTACACGCAGATGCGGGACCAACACGGAACACTGGCCCCGGTCTACCTGGACCCCGATGTGCCCGCCACGCTGGTGATCGGCTATCAGACCGCCGTCCGTATCCTTCACGACCCCGTACGGTTCCCCGCCGACCCGCGGGTCTGGCAACAAGGCGTCCCCGCGCACTGCCCAGTCCTGCCGATGCTGGAGCACCGCCCCAACGCGCTGCGCAATTCCGGTCCCGCTCACGCTCGTTACCGTGCCGCGAACACGTCCGCCCTCGACCATGTCCGCCAGCACGAACTGCAGGCCATGGTGGAACGGATCGCCATTCCCCTGATCAACGAGATGTGCGAGGTGGGCCATGCGGACCTGCTGACGCAGTACGCACAGCCTCTGGCCTTCCAGGTCCTCAACGCGATCCTCGGCTGTCCGCCGGAGATCGGCCAGCGTGTAGCCCTCGGGATGGCCGCGATCTTCGAAGGCGTGAACGCCGAGGCCGGCAACGCCATGCTCTCCGAGGCTCTCAGCGAACTTGTCGACCTCAAGCGCCGCCATCCGGGCATGGATGTCACCACCGGCCTGTTGAGCCACCCGACGCAGCTGAACGAGCTGGAGCTGATACACCAGCTGGTCACCCTCTACGGCGCCGGCATCGAGCCTGAGCAGAACGTCATCGCGAACACCCTTCTGCTGATCGTCAGCGACGAGCGGTACTCCGGCGACGTGCTCCGGGGGAGCCTCAGCGTCCGCGACGCTCTCGACGAGCTGCTCTTCGTGGACCCTCCGCTGGCCAACTTCTGCGTGTCGTATCCGCCACGTCCGGTCGAGATCGACGGCGTCGTCCTGCCCGCCCACCAACCGGTCGTCATCAGCATGGCCGCCTGTAACAACGACCCCGCGGTCATCTCCGACCAGCGGGCCGGCAACCGCTCTCACCTGACGTGGAGCGCCGGACCCCATGGCTGCCCCGCCCAGCCCCTGGCCTACCTCATCGCCCAGGTGGCCATCGAGCAGATCCTCGACGCCCTCCCCGAAATGGAACTCGCCGTCCCCGCCGACCACCTCACCTACCGCCCCGGCCCGTTCCACCGCTCCCTGACCGGCCTGCCGGTCCGCTTCCCCCCGTCGCCGCGCCTCACTCTGACCTAGGGAGAACCGACATGGACCGCACCCTGCCCCTCGTCCTCGACCCCACCGGCCGTGCGCGCGCGGCCGAAGAAGACGCCCTCCACGCCGCCGGTCCCGCCACGCTCGTGGACATCCTCGGTGTGACCGCCTGGTCGGTCAGCGACCCGGCCATCCTCAAAGGCCTTCTGAACGACGCCCGGGTGTCCAAGGACGCCAGCAAGCACTGGCCGGCGTTCATCAGCGGCGAGATCACCGAGAAGTGGCCGCTGGCCCTATGGGTCGGCGTGGACAACATGTTCACCGCCTACGGAGACAACCACCGGCGGCTGAGGCGTCTCGTCAGCAAGGCGTTCACCGCCCGACGTACCGCCGAGATGGTGCCGCGCATCGAACAGATCACCGCCCGCCTCATCGACCGGATAGCCCGGACCCAGCCCGGCGAGGTCGTCGAACTGCGCGAGGCCCTCGCCTTCCCCCTGCCGATCCAGGTCATCGGCGATCTCATGGGTCTGACCGAGGACGTGTGGCCCCGCTTCCGGACCGTGGTCGACGGAGTCTTCGACACCACGCTCAGCAGCGAGGAGGCCCGCGCCAACACCATGGCCCTGTACGGCATCCTCACCGAACTGGTCGCGTCGAAACGGGCCACCCCTGGCCAGGACATCACGTCGGCGCTCATCGACGTACGCGACGAAGAGGGCGACGGCTCCGTCCTCACGGAGCAGGAACTCCTGGACACGCTGCTCCTGATCATCAGCGCCGGCTACGAGACGACCGTCAACCTGCTCGATCAAGCCATCACCGCGCTGCTCACCCGCCCCGACCAGCTCGCTCACGTCCACGCGGGGCGCGCGTCCTGGGACGACGTGATCGAGGAGTCCCTCCGCTACGCCGCACCCATCAGTCACCTGCCGCTTCGATACGCCGTCGAGGACATCCCCCTCCCCGACGGGATCGTGATCAGCCAGGGCGAGGCGATCCTCGCCTCGTACGGCGCCGCCAGTCGCCATCCGAACCTGCATGGCGCCACCGCAGGAGCCTTCGACGTGACGCGGGCGGACAAGCAGCACCTCGCCTTCGGACATGGCGCTCACTTCTGCCTCGGCGCTCCCCTGGCCCGCGCCGAAGCGCGAGCCGCGCTGCCCGCCCTCTTCGACGGTTTCCCGGACATGACTCTCGCCGTGCCGCCCGAGGAGCTTGAGCCGGTGGCGAGCCTCCTCGTCAACGGGCACCGCACGGTGCCTGTGCGGCTGCACATGCGCTGACCCGGCTGAGCCGGGGATACGGCGAGTACAGGGTCGGCTCTACCGAGTGGGAAATGCCCAGTTCAGCGCCCGTTGTCAGTGCCTTTTGGCAGGCTACGCACCCACACGTGAATACTTAGAGAATCCATCTAGTCACATGCGGTGCACGCATGTGACTAGATGGCCCAGAGAGCGAAAGGGGGCACCGAGGTGACGAACATGCCCGGCGCACTCCACGAACTGGTGGCGTCGGTAACCGACACGTACACCGTGGTTGCTGAGCACCCCCGCCCCGGCACCATCAGGCCGTCCCTCTGGGAAGTCCACGCGCCCGGGGGCCGACGGTGGTTCGCCAAGCAGCACGCGGGCCCCAAGCTGCACCGGCGTGAGGTCGATGCATACCGGAAGTGGACGGTCTCCCTCGGCGAGGGCCGGACGCCCGACCTGGTCGCCGCCGAGGCCGTCTCCCGCACCATCCTGGTGACCGCTGTGCCCGGACACAGCCTCGACTCGCTCCGGCTGCCGGCCGAGCAGAAGCGCAAGGCCTACGAGCAGGCGGGTGAACTCCTCGCTCGCCATCACGCGGCGGCCAGCAGCGAGCCCATCACGGCCACAACCGAGGGCGAGTGGGAAGAGGCGGTGTCGAAGGTGCTGGCGCCTGCCACCGCGTACGTACCCGAGCACGACCTCTCGACCGCACGAACTCTCCTGAGCGAGCGGCCCCCGCGGCTACCGCAGGTCGCTGGGCACGGCGACTACATGCCGAAGAACTGGATGTGGGACGAGTCCGAGCAATTGCTGAGGGTCATCGACTTCGAACGCGCCGAGCTCCAGCCCGCACCACGCCGAGATCTCAGCCGCCTGCGCTACCGGATCCTGCATCACAACCCGGACCTGAACGCCGCGTTCCACCACGGGTACGGCAGCACCCTCACCGAGGAGGAAGCGGCGGCATGCCGGGCGTACGGGGCCCTGGACGCTGTCGACTCCCTGGCCTGGGGCATCCAGCATCACGACATCGGCCTGGTCGACGAAGCCCACACCATGCTGGAGAACCTGCGTCTGGAGACCGGCAAGAGCGTGTGGAGCGGGTGGCGCGCGTGAATGCCTTCGCCGGAACCTCCGCCTACTACCGACGCTTTCGCCCGGGTATCCCCGTTGCCCTCGCCCCCTTCGGCGACAGAGGTGTGCTCACGGAGGGCAACTCGTTCACCGTCCTCACGGCAACTCGTCCCTCGGCACACGAAGGCCTGTGATCCCTATGGACGAAGCAGAGCGGGGTGCGGCGTTGACTGCTGACGTGCTGGAGGACCGGTACGGACTCGTCGTCGACCTCGTCGAGCCGGTGCACATGGGCACGGACACGATCAACCGACGAGTCCTGACCGACGACGGGCTGCGGTTGTTCGTCAAGCAGTACCCGGCGATGGCCGACCTGGACGAGGCACGCAACGCGTGGGACATGTCGGAATACTGCCGGGCCGCGGAACTCCCCGTTCCACGCGTGTGGCCCGACGCCGACGACAACCTGGTCACCATCGCGGAAGGCAGCGCATGGGCCGTCGTCGACGAGGCCCCGGGCCAGGTGACGTCATCGGCCATGACCATCCCCCTCGCCGAACACATCGGCGTCGTCATGGGGCGCATGCACCGTGCACTCGCCGCGTACCCGCTGCCCAGGCGCGTGCAGCAGACCCGCTGGCGGGCCGAGCCCGTCGAGGACGCGGTAGCAAAGTGCGCCACCGTGACGGCCAGAGCCACGCGGCAAGGCCACGACCGTCTCGACCAACTGCGAGTCGACCTCGACCAGCGGCGTACGGACTTACGCACCCACGCTGCCGCGCTGCGGGAACGGCTGCCCGAGACGCTCGTGGAACAAGCACTGCACGCGGATCTCACCCGCACCAACCTGATCACCCTCTCCGATGCTGTCACCGGCATCATCGACTTCCGCTGCGCAAGCGCGATGCCGGCCTGGGAACTGGGGCGAGCGGCGTTCGACCCACGCACCGTCGCGACCAGCACCGCGTGGACTGCCTGCGCCCTGGCCATGGTGAGTGCCTACCGCTCGGAGCATCCCAGCCTCCCCATGCAAGAGGTCCGGGCCTGCGCTCGGATCGCCTTGCTGTACATGCTGTTCAGCTTCTACGGCGCCACCACCGCCGAGTACGACCTGCCTCGGGACGCGGAGCTGGATCTGAAGCGGCACTGGAGCGAGCGTCAGACCGCCATCCGCCGCCTGCTCGCTGACCTTGAGGGCCTCGAAGACGAGCTCACCGCCCTCGGGGCGAGCGAGGACACCTCATGACCATCCTGCGGCTAGCAACTGCACGGCATTCCACGGATGTTGAGGAACGGCCTCAACCGCACACGGCATACAGGGGGGACGCCTTGGCGTATCGAACAGTGATCGGGCTGCACCTGGTTCTCATCCGTAACCAGCCCGTGCTGGGCTTCCGCACGCCCTCGGCCGGGCAACGCGTGTCGGTGGAGGGCTGGAGCTGATGACAACCATCCCGAAACCGGTTGCCACGACCGCACCGACCGACGAGGCGGAGGTGTCGGATGAGGAGCTGAAGTTCGTCATTCCCGGCGACCGCCGCATCGAGGCCGCCAACGCGATCACCACCCGCGCGATGGCCCGGCGCCTGCCCCAACTGATCCGCCGGTCCCTCGCACTGGGCTGGCAGGTCGACCGCACCGCGGTCATCGCCTTGCTCGGCGTCCAGCTCCTGTCGGGGGTGCTGGAGGCGTTCGGGCTGATGGCTACCACCGGTGTGATCAAGCCGCTGATCGCCTCTCAGCACATCAGCGGCGACCAGCTCCGCTCTGCCGTACCGTCGCTTGTCGTCCTGTCGGTCGCCATCGGGCTGCGTGCCCTGCTGGGTATCGTCTCCACCGCGCTGTCGGCCCGGCTGGCGCCGCGTATCGCCCGGGAGGCCGAACTCGAACTCCTCGACGCGGCGACCAAGGCGGAACTGGCCGCATACGACAACCCCGGATACAACGACCGCTGGGACGCGGCCGACCGGGGAGTGGAGGTCTCCAGGGACCTTCTCACCCAAGCTCAGTACATTCTCGCCGCCTCCGCCTCTCTGATCGCCTCCGCGTGCGTCCTGACCGCCGTGCACTGGACGCTGCTGCCGCTGCTCCTCCTGGCGGCATTGCCGAAGGGCGTGGCCAGTGTGCGGGCGGCCCGCATCAGCTACATCGCCTCGCTCGCCACCACGAAGGACCGGCGACTGCTGGGCATGCTCCGCTGGCACCTGGTCGACAAGCAGACCGCCGACCAGGTCCGCTCCGGCACCATGGCGCCGTTCCTGCTCGACAAGTACCGCACGGCCGGGGTCCGGATCGACACGACGACCGACCAGGCCACCTGGCGCTCCGCCAGGATCTCCCTAGTCGGCGGAGCCGCAGGAGGTCTCGCCCACGCCGTGGTGTGGGTGGCCCTGGCGCTGCTGGTATCCGCCGGGCAGATCTCCGTCGCCGCCCTCGGCACCGCGTTCCTCGCACTGGGCCGCGTCAGCGCAGGACTGGACGGGATCGTCGGCTACGGAGCCCAACTCTTCCGTACCGGCATGTACTTGGACGACTGGGCGGACTTCATCGACGAAGCCGGCGGACACCGCATCGACCGCGGCCCCCAGACGCCGGCCGCGCCCACGCTCGTATGCGCCGAGAACATCACATTCCAGTACCCGAGCGCAGACCGTCCCGCCCTGGACGACGTCTCCTTGGAGGTTCGGCGCGGCGAAGTCGTCGCGCTGGTGGGCGAGAACGGCTCCGGCAAGACCACACTCAGCAAGATCCTTTCGGCTCTCTATCTGCCCGACCAAGGAGCCGTGACCTGGGATGGCACCGACACCAGGGAGCTGGACGCGCATGCCACCTGGGCGCGTGTTGCCGTCGTACCGCAGTCCTATGCGAACTGGCCCCTATCGGCGAGGGAGAACATCACGCTCGGCCAGGCCACCGAGGACGGGGACGCCGCAGTGCTCGCAGCAGCGCACGCCGCGGGCGCCGACGAGGTCATCGACGGACTGCGCAACGGGCTGAACACCCTGCTCGCCAAGGAATGGTGGGGCGGCCAGGAACTGTCCGGCGGGCAGTGGCAGAGGATCGCGCTCGCCCGAGCCTTCCACCGGCCAGCCGGACTGCTCGTTCTGGACGAACCGACAGCAGCTCTGGACCCAAGAGCCGAGCACCGCATCTTCACCGGGCTGCGCCGGCTTGCTGCGGACCGCGCGGTCGTCCTGGTCACGCACAGGCTCACTAACGTGACCATCGCCGACCGCATCGTCGTTTTGGACAAGGGCCGCGTCGTCCAGCACGGCACCCCCGAGGAGCTGCTGGCCCAGCAGGACGGCTTGTTCCGCGAACTGTGGGATCTGCAGAACGAGCGCACCGGCCGTGTACCCGTCCCGGCTGTAGGGTCCGCGGTCCGATGCGCAATGTCGGCTGAGGATGCGCAGTAAATGCGCAAATCCAGGGTTCGGTGCGCGATGGCTGTAGTCCGTAGCAGTCGGTGTTGATCTCTTGTGATCTTTCGGAAGAAGCGCGGGGCACCGGGTCCCTCGTGCGAAACTGAAGCAGTGATTCCACCCGATGCCGCGACCGGACGCGACGCCTTGGCCGATCAGCGGAGAGAGCTGGCCCGCGCGAGAGACAAGGCCCTGCAGAACCTACTGATCACGCAGGAGTACGCCCAGGAAGGCCGGCGGTCCCGGGAGGACGTCACGGCAGCCGCAGCCGAGGCAGAAGCCGCCTGCCAAGCGGTCACCGCTTTCGACGCCATGCACCCCCACATCCGCACCACGGGGAACGCCGAAGATGACGCTCAAGCGCTACGCGGCCTGCAGCGGTTGACAGGCGCTTAGTCGACTCAGCTCGCAGGCGCGCGTGTTGCGCAGGACCGTCACTCCTGTCACCTGATGCTCAAGGACCGGATGAGCTGGGCAAGGTCTTCACCGAAGAGCTTGCCCGATTCCCCGGACCATAGATGTCTCTCCGTCACCGACTTCGCTCGCGGAGAACCACTGATTGCGCAAGATCCGCCGACACCGCCACTGCTTACGCGCCCCGGATGTCGATGTTCGCGCAGGAACCAGTGCGCACGAGATCGCAGACCTCCGCGATTCCGTAAGTAATTCCGCGTGATCACGAGCACTGTCCGAGCAAATCCGGGTGACCATGAGCGCTGACTCAGCGACTTCACGGCTCGCGGGGGCCAGATCGCCGAAGGTGTCAGGACGTGCAGGTTCGTGCCCAGGACGACACCTTCTTCATCCCGGAGCCCTGTCGCCTGAGGACCAGGTTCGAGCGGGGCCAGACACAGTGAAGGCCCGGTATCCACCGGGCCTTCACGTTTGAGTAGCGGGGACAGGATTTGAACCTGCGACCTCTGGGTTATGAGCCCAGCGAGCT
>NZ_JAVFVX010000013.1:0-56657 GCF_033441795.1 Streptomyces sp. ADMS
CGATCTGTGACAGCGTGGGAGACGATCTCCCCGGAGGGGGTCATAGTCGCTGGTCACAGAGTCCCGTCGGTGCCCCGGTTGGTGCGCCGGTGGGTCGGTGGGGCAGTCAATGAGCCGGTTGGTCAGTCAGGGGGCGGTGGGTCTGTGGGTCGGTGGATCAGCCACTCGGCCAGGTGGTGAGCCGGTGGGCAAGTGGGCTGGTGAGTCAGTGGGCCGGTGAGCCAGTGAGCTGATGTACCAGTTGGCAGGTGAGCAGGTGAGCAGGTGAGCAGGTGAGCAGGTGAGCAGGTGAGCAGGTGGTTTGGTGGATCAGTCCGCGAGGCGGTTGGCCAGCCCCAACCATCCCTGGCTCAGTGGCTCAGCCGATGAGCGGGTGAGTCAACAAGCCACTGATCCCCGGGCCCAGGCCCGAGGGGCGATCCGGAGTGTCCCTGCACAGGCCACCTTGATGTCGGATTTCCGCCAGCCCCGGCCCGGCCCATCGCCGATGCTGGACGTATGCGGAACGCGATGCACACCGACACCGAGCGCTGCGTACGTGCCGTCCGGTCCAAGGACGCGCGCTTCGACGGCTGGTTCTTCACGGCGGTCCTGACCACCCGCATCTACTGCCGGCCCAGCTGCCCCGTGGTGCCGCCCAAGCCCGAGAACATGATCTTCTACCCGAGCGCGGCGGCCTGCCAGCAGGCGGGCTTCCGGGCCTGCAAGCGGTGCCGCCCGGACACCAGCCCCGGTTCACCGGAGTGGAACCAGCGGGCCGACCTCGTGGCCCGCGCCATGCGGCTGATCGGCGACGGAACCGTGGACCGCGAGGGCGTCCCGGGTCTCGCCGCCCGCCTCGGCTACAGCACCCGCCAGATCGAACGGCAACTCCTCGCCGAACTGGGCGCGGGACCGCTCGCTCTCGCCCGCGCCCAGCGCGCCCAGACCGCGCGGCTCCTTGTCGAGACGACCGAGCTGCCCATGGCGGAGATCGCCTTCGCGGCGGGTTTCTCCTCGATCCGCACCTTCAACGACACCGTCCGTGAGGTGTTCGCCCTTTCACCGAGCGAACTCCGCGACCGCCTTCCGAAGGAACGTACGCGCGCCGGTGCTGGGGGCGCGGCCGTCAGTGCACCGGGCGCGCTGAACCTTCGCCTCCCCTTCCGCGCCCCGCTGAACCCCGACAACCTGTTCGGCCACCTCGCCGCGACCGCCGTGCCCGGCGTGGAGGAATGGCGCGACGGCGCGTACCGCCGGACCCTGCGCCTCCCGTACGGGCACGGCATCGCCGCCCTCACCCCGAAGCCCGACCACATCGCGTGTCGCCTCACCCTCAGCGATCTGCGCGACCTGCCCGTCGCCATCAGCCGCTGCCGCCGGATGCTCGACCTGGACGCCGATCCGGTCGCGGTCGACGAGCAGCTGTGTACGGATCCGGTGCTGGCGCCACTCGTCGCGAAGGCCCCGGGCCGACGCGTTCCCCGGACGGTCGACGAGGCGGAGTTCGCCGTACGGGCGGTGCTCGGTCAGCAGGTCTCGACAGCCGCCGCCCGTACCCACGCGTCCCGTCTCGTCACGGCGCACGGTGACCCGGTCGACGATCCGGAGGGCGGCCTCACCCATCTCTTCCCGACCCCACAGGCACTGGCCGCCCTGGACCCCGAGTCCCTGGCCATGCCTCGCACCCGGCGGACCACATTCACCACCCTCGTCAGCCAACTTGCTGACGGAGTCATCCACTTGGGCGTCGAGAGCGACTGGCCGGAAGCCCGAGCCCGGCTCCTCGCCCTCCCCGGGTTCGGCCCCTGGACGGTCGACGTCATCGCGATGCGTGCCCTCGGTGACCCCGACGCGTTTCTCCCGACAGACCTCGGAATCCGGCGCGCGGCCCAGGAGTTGGACCTCCCCTCGACGCCGGCCGCGCTCACCGCCCGTGCGGCGGCCTGGCGGCCGTGGCGGGCGTACGCGGTCCAGTATCTGTGGGCCACGGACAGCCACCCGATCAACTTCCTCCCGGTGTAAGGATGTCAGGACAGCAGTGAAACAGCACACGGTCATCGACAGCCCGTACGGCCCCCTCACCCTCGTAGCCGACGACGGAGCCCTCTGTGGCCTCTACATGGTCGACCAGCGACACCGCCCGCCCCAGGAGAACTTCGGTGTGCGCGAAGACACACCCTTCGGTGAGTCGATCGACCAGCTGAAGGCATATTTTCAGGGCGAGTTGAAAGAGTTCACCATCGAACTCCGCCTGTCGGGAACGCCGTTCCAGCGCAGCGTCTGGGAACAGCTGTGCCGCATCCCGTACGGCGAGACCCGCTCGTACGGCGAACTCGCCGACGCCCTCGGTAATCCGAAGGCCTCCCGTGCCGTGGGCCTCGCCAACGGCAGGAACCCGGTCGGCATCATCGTGCCGTGCCACCGGGTGGTCGGCGCCGACGGCGGCCTCACCGGGTACGGCGGCGGGCTGGAGCGCAAGCAGCGGCTGCTGGACCTCGAACAGGGGTCGGCGTTCCTCCAGGCGTGACGCCGGGACCCCGGCCCGTCGATGGGGAGTTCTTCCGATCCGGAAGGAGGCGGCGTGTCCGTATGCCGGAGTCGGTCGAGACGCCCGCGTCGCTGCGGGTCCCGGAGTTCGGGGCGGCGACTGGTGAACGGAACCTTTGGCCGTGGCCGTCGCCGGGGTCGAGACCGTAGCCGCCGTACCGGAGTACGCACACGCGCCCGGTGTTAGTGTCTGCGCATGGCAGCCAAGGTCTCCGTGTCCCTCGACGCCGAACTCGTCGTCGAAGCCATGGTGCTCGCCGGCGTCGGGAACCCCCAGGACGCCGTCGAGCTCGTCGTGCGGGACTACATCGCGCGCGGCCACCGTACGGAGGCCCGGGTCGCCGAGCGCGACGACGCGCTGCGTGCGGCGGGCGATGTGAAGCCGCCGGACGTACAGGGCTGAACCGCGGCCCGGGGCTCCTCAGGCCGCCCGGTTCCCGTTCTCCAGCTCCACCGTTCCCGCGCCCTGCGCCAGTACATCGAGGGCGTGCAGGACCCGGCGGCCAAGGGAGCCCTGCAGATAACCGGCGAGATCCTCGCGCGGTACGAGCCGCCACGACAGCAACTCCTCCTCCTGCAGCCTGATCGACTTGAGTTCGTCCTCGTCCAGAACGCCACCGTCGTAGAGGTACGCCACCAGCGGCGGGCGGCCCGCGCCGTGGGTCCAGTCGACGGTCAGAAGGCGGCCGGGTTCCCGGTCGAGGCCGATCTCCTCAAGGGTCTCCCTGTGCGCGCCCTGGCGTGGGGTCTCCCCGTCGTCCGACTCGATCGTGCCGCCCGGAAGAGCCCAGCCCTCACGGTAGTTGGGCTCGACGAGCAGGACCCGCCCGTCGGCGTCACGGAAGAGCGCGGCGGCGCCGGCCAGGACACGGGGCAGGCCGGCGATGTACGTGGCGAAGTCTTGGATGGTCATCCGGGAAGCGTAACCAGGGGAGAAGACCGGGATACGTCCGTCGGCGTTCCGTCACACCTGCGGGTGGCCCAACCGAACGGTCCGCTCCGCCAGTTCACTGATGCGCGCACCGTCGAAGCCGAACACCGCGCTGCGTACGGTGTCCTCCAGCGGGTCCGTCCACTGGCTCGGGATCGCCTCCGCGCCGCACAGCACGCCGGCCACCGACCCCGCCGTCGCGCCGTTCGAGTCGGTGTCCAGGCCGCCCCGGACGGTCAGCGTGATCGTGCGGGTGAAGTCGCCGTCGCCGTACAGCAGCCCGGCGGTGAGGACGGCGACGTTCGGCACTGTGTGGATCCAGCCGAGCCCGGCGGTCTCCACGGCGACCGTACTGAGCGTGTCCTCCCAGGTCAGCTGGGTCTCGTGCAGCGACACGACCCGGCGCACGGTACGGGCCAGACGGCTGCTCGCCGGGATCACCGTCAGCGCCGTGTCCAGGGCGCGGCGCACAGTGGGTGCCGTGAACGCCGCCGAGATCAGTGCCGCCGCGAACATCGCCCCGTACACGCCGTTGCCGGTGTGCGAGAGGACGGCGTCCCTGCGGGCCAGGTAGGCGGCGCGGTGCGGGTCGTCCGGGCAGGTCCAGCCGTAGATGTCGGCGCGGATCAAAGCGCCGATCCACTCCTGGTACGGGTTGTCGTACGTGGCGGTCAGCGGAGGCCTGAGACCGGCGGCGAGGTTGCGATAGGCGGCGCGTTCCGCCGTGAACGTCTGGAGGAACGGCAGCCGCAGCAGCCACAGCTCGCCCACCTGCTCGGTGCTGAAGTCGAAGCCGTACGTCTCCAGCAGGTCGAGGCCGAGGATCGCGTAGTCGACGTCGTCGTCGCGGCAACTGCCGTGGATGCGGCCACGAACGCACTGACGCCACTCCGGGCGCAGTTGGAAGCCGTCGGGCCCGTCGTCCCCGTCCTGGGTGCCGGCCGGCGGCTCGGGCAGATAGTCGGTGAGCGGCAGGGCGCCGGTGCGCCGCAGATAGCGGTCGATGCGCTCGCGCGTCCAGTAGTCGCCCCGCTCGACCGGTTTGCCGAGCATGTTGCCCGCGATCCGGCCCAGCCAGCCCCCGAGAACGCGGTCGGCGTGTCCGGTGGCGGTGCCCAGAGAGGTCATACCTTCGGTCTACCACCATGGGCGGTCGGAGGTGCCCTGACTGTGAGCGGCCGGGAAGGCATGACCAGGCGGGCCTCCTCCGGTTAAGGTCGCAGCGGCGCGACTGCCCTGACGTGTACGGGGCCGGAAAGCAAGGGGAGTGCAAAGTGGCGGACGCTTCGGATACGGCGAGTGTGACGGGTGCGCGGACGGCTCGGGTGCTGATCGCTGCCGACAAGTTCAAGGGGTCGCTGACGGCCGTACAGGTCGCCGAGCGGGTGACCGCCGGGCTGCGCAGGGCCGCTCCCGGGGTCGAGGTCGAGGCGTTGCCCGTCGCCGACGGTGGCGACGGGACCGTGGATGCCGCGGTCGCCGCCGGATTCGAGCGGCGTGAGGTACGGGTCGCGGGGCCGCTCGGGCACGAGGTGACGGCCGCGTTCGCGCTACGCGGCGACACCGCCGTGGTGGAGATGGCGGAGGCGAGCGGGCTGCAGCGGCTGCCCGCGGGAGTTTTCGCACCGCTCACGGCATCGACGTACGGCTCCGGAGAACTGCTGCGGGCCGCGCTGGACGCGGGCGCGCGCACGATCGTCTTCGGGGTCGGCGGCAGCGCCACGACCGACGGGGGAGCCGGCATGCTGTCCGCGCTCGGCGCCCGCTTCCTGGACGCCGACGGCGAGCCGGTGCCGCCCGGGGGCGACGGGCTGGACGGCCTCGCCACCGCCGACCTCTCGGGCCTCGACGCCCGCCTCACGGACGTCGATCTCGTGCTGGCCAGCGATGTGGACAACCCGCTGACCGGGCCGACGGGCGCGCCCGCGGTGTACGGCCCGCAGAAGGGCGCCTCCCCGGACGACGTGGCCGCCCTGGACGAGGCTCTGGCGCACTACGCGAAGATCCTGGAGACGGCGATCGGACCGAAGGCCGCCGAGTACGCCGCCGCGCCGGGTGCCGGCGCCGCCGGCGGCATCGGCTACGGTGCCCTGGTCCTCGGCGCCCGGTTCCGGCCAGGCATCGAGGTCATGCTCGACGTCCTCGGCTTCGCGGCCGCCCTGGACCGCGCCACGCTGGTGATCACCGGCGAGGGCTCCCTCGACGAGCAGACCCTGCACGGCAAGGCCCCGGCCGGCGTCGCCGCGGCGGCACGGGCCGAGGGCCGCGAGGTCGTCGCGGTCTGCGGACGCCTCGCCCTGCGCCCGGAGGCACTGGGCCGGGCAGGCATCCGGCGCGCGTACCCCCTGACGGAGATCGAGCCCGACATCGCGAAGTGCATCGCCGACGCCGGGCCGATCCTGGAACGGGTCGCGGAGAACATCGGACGGGACTTCCTGGTCTGACGCCGAGGGCCGAGTCCCTCGCGGCGTCAGCCGCTCCCGGCCAGCCGTGCGGCCTCCTCCGGCGCGCCCGCCGGCCCCGACAGGCGGTACGCGTCCAGCGCCAGCGTCATCTCGATCAGATCGCGCGGCCTGGCCAGTGACCTGGACGTCAGCTGTTCCAGCCGCCGCAGCCGGTTGAAGACCGTGTTGCGGTGGCAGTACAGCCGTCCGGCCGCCTGTCCCGCCGACCCCTCGCAGGCCAGCCACACGTCCAGCGTCTCCAGCAGCACCTCCCGGTCGGCGGGTTCCAGCCCGAGGAGGGCGCCGAAGACGGCCGAGACCAGCCGGTTCGCGAGTTCCGGCTGGCTCACCACCAGGGCTGTCGGCATCCGTCGATCCAGGCGTACGACCTCGCTCGCGTCCGGCGGGCAGGTGCGCAACGCCAGTTCGGCCAGTCGCCGGGCCCGCCCAAGTTCGGCCAGCCCCGGTACGACGGGACTGATCCCGCCCGCCCCCGAGCACCGCCCGCTCAGCGCCTGCGCCACCGCGTCGAGCCCCTGGTCGGGCTCCAGCAGCACCACGCCCAGCTCCCGGTCTGCCCGCATCCGCCACACGAACCGGTATCCGGCACCCCGTAACGGCCGGTGGAAGGCCTCCCGGGGGTCCCGCCGCTCCGCCCGCAGCACCACCACCGCGTACGCGCCCCGCTCCGGCAGATCGAGCCCCGCCGCGGCCCTGGCCGCCAGCCCCGGCGACTCCTGGCCGTCGAGCAGCGCGTCCAGCAACGCCTGCAACTGCTCGTCCGTGCGCCGCCGCAACTCCATCTCGGTCGCCCGGTACGCCTCCGACGCCACCGCCGCCTGCGCGTCGATCGCCGACCACACCAGGGTCGCCGACCGCATCAGCACGCCGAGCCGCTCCGGTTCCTGGCCGCCCGCGCCCTCCAGCAGCGCGTCCCAGACCAGATAGCCCGCACTCCGGTACGCGTGCACCAGCAGTTCCAGCGGCAGCCCCTGCTGGGCGCGAAGCCGGCCCGTGTCCTCCGCGTACTCCAGATCGCGGCGCGGGGAGCCCCGGGGCGCGGAGATCGTCCCGATGCCGATCCGCATCGCCTCCTCAGCCTCCCGCCACTGCTGGTCGGGCGGGAGCACCTGGCCGTAGACGGGGGAGTACTCCGTCAGTTGCCGCACATGCTCGTCCACCAGCTCCGGCACCCGTTCCAGCAGTGCCGCGCAGGACTCGGCGAGCACCTGCCAGTCATGACCCGTACGCCTTCTGCGCGGTCCCATGAGCGGAGGATGCCATCTGCCGCGCCTCTTCGGCAGGCCCCTGACACGCAGCGTTGTGCACGCGCACAACGGGCGGCGGGGTCCTCTGGTCACCGGCCACGTTTCAGTGGGGTTTCGGCCGCGACCCGTGGACGGACGCCCGCCCCGGTGCTGGGCTGAGCGCCACACCGGACGTGTGTGCGGGAGGAGAAACGCCATGGGCGGTGGAACAAGGGGATCTCCGGGCGGCTCCGCGGGTGGTTCCGGAGGCAGTTCTCCGGGCGGTGCCGATCTCGTCGTACGGGACCTGTCGGTCGGGTACGGGCCCGTTCGCGCCCTGCGTCAGGTGTCGCTGGAAGTGCCCGAGGCGGCTGTCGTGACGGTGCTGGGCGGCAACGGTGCCGGCAAGTCCACGCTCCTGCGCGCCATCAGCCGCACCCTCTCCTTCCAGGGCGGGGCGACGACCGGCGGCACCGTCACACTCGGCGGGCGCCGGATCGACGGGCTCGCCCCCGACCGGGTGGTGGCCGCCGGGGTGTCCCAGGTGCCGGAAGGGCGGCGGGTGTTCGCCCGGATGACCGTCGCCGACAATCTGCGCGCCGGAGCTCTCGGTGCGAGCGGCGGACGTGCGGAACGGACCGCCGCCCTGCGCCGCGTGCACGAACTGTTCCCCGTCCTCGCCGACCGCGCCCAGCAGCGCGCCGGGCTGCTGTCGGGCGGCGAGCAGCAGATGCTGGCCGTCGGCCGTGCCCTCATGGCCGCCCCCAAGGTGCTGCTCCTCGACGAGCCGTCGCTGGGCCTGGCCCCGCTGATGGCCGCGCGCATCGCGGACACCGTGCGCGAGATCAACGCCCAGGGCACCTCCGTCCTGCTCGTCGAGCAGAACGCCGCCCTGGCTCTTCGGCTGGCCACCCACGCGTACGTCCTGGAGGTCGGCGAGGTCACCCTCTTCGGCCCCTGCGCCGAACTCGCCGCCTCCGACGAGGTGCGGCGCCGCTATCTGGGCGTGGTGGACGAGGACGCGGCGGCGGACGCGGCAGGCGCGATGGAGGCAGCCGGGGCAACAGGGCCGACGGGAGCGACGGGTGGAGCGGGCGCGCCCGGGCTGACGCACTCCATGCCGAGGCTGACCAGATGGGAGGGTTGATCCAGATTGTCCAGAGTTGACGGACCGGCGTCCACCATTGACGCCCACGTTCCCTCCCTCAACGTTGACCACCTCACCGTCCGCTTCGCCGGCCTCCTCGCCCTCGACGACGTCACCTTCACGGTCCACCCCGGCACCGTCCACGCCCTCATCGGCCCCAACGGCGCGGGCAAGTCCACCTGCTTCAACGTCCTGTCCGGTGTCTACCGGGCCACCTCCGGCAGCGTCCGATTCGGCGAGCACGAGCTGACCGGCATGCCCCCGCACCGCATCGCCGACCTCGGCGTCGCCCGCATCTTCCAGAACCTCGCCCTCCCGCCCCACGCGACTGTCGAGGACAGCCTGCTGCTCGGCCGACACCGGCTGACCAGGACCGGCTTCGTCGCCGCCGGCCTGCGGCTGCCGTCGGCGGTGCACGAGGAACGCAGGCACCGCGCGCGCGTGCGGGAGATCGCCGAGTTCGTCGGCCTGGAGAAGTACCTGGGACGCCCCGCCGGCTCCCTGCCCTACGGGCAGCAGAAACTCGCGGAACTCGCCCGGGCCCTGTGCATGGAGCCAAGGCTGCTGCTCCTCGACGAACCGGTGGCCGGGATGACCGCCGACGAACGGCGCCGGGTCGCCGCCGTCATCGCCGGCGTCCGCGACAGCCTCGGCATCTCGATCGTCCTGGTGGAACACGACATGGGGGTGGTGATGAGACTCGCGGACACGGTCACGGTCCTGGACTTCGGCCGGCTGATCGCGGACGGGGCTCCGGCGGACGTACAGAACGACCCGGAGGTCGTACGGGCCTATCTCGGTGAGGAGGCCACACCGTGAGCACCTTCGCCGAACTGCTCCTCAACGGCATCTCCATGGGCAGCGTCTACGCCCTCATCGCCCTCGGATTCGTGGTGATCTTCCGGGCCACGGAGGTCGTCAACTTCGCGCACGCCTCCCTGCTGCTCGCCGGCGGCTACGTCACCGCCACCCTCCACGACGACATCGGCTTCTGGCCCGCGCTGCTGGCGGGCATCGCCTCTGCCGCGCTCGTCGGCGCGGCCGTGGAGTTCCTGGTGATGCGCCGCGCCCGGGGCGGCGACCACAGCGTGCTGGCCATCGTCACCATCGGCGTCGACATCCTGCTGACCACCGAACTCACCCGCCGCCTGGGTACGGACGTCCTCGCGCTCGGCGACCCCTGGGGTGACGCCGTCCTCAGCCTCGGCCCGATCTCGCTCGCGCACACCCGCATCGCCGCCTTCGTCGCCGCGGCCCTGCTCATCACCACCTTCCTGCTCGCCTTCCGTTACACCACCTGGGGCGTGGCGATGCGCGCGGCGGCCGAGAGCACGGAGACGGCCGCCCTCATGGGGGTCAGGCTGGGCCGGGTATCGCTCGGCGCCTGGGCCGTCGCGGGCGGACTCGCGGCCGTCGCCGCCCTGTTCCTCACCGTCTTCCCGACCCCGGGCCTGGAACGGGCCACTTCTCTGGCCGCGCTCAAGGCCTTTCCGGCCGCCATCCTCGGCGGCCTCGACTCCACGACCGGCGCCCTCGTCGGCGGTCTGGTGGTCGGCGTCACCGAGTCCCTCGCCACCGGATACCAGAGCGACCTGGCCTTCATGGGCCGCGGCCTCGGAGACCTCGCGCCCTATCTGGTCATGGTCGCGATCCTGCTCGTCCGGCCCGCCGGGCTCTTCGGCACGAAGGAGCTGGCCCGTGTCTGAAGCACCCGTGTCCGACGCCCCCGCCCGTACGGAACCGCCGCCCCGTGGACTCCGCGGTGCTCTCCGCCTGCCCTCGAACTCGCATACGTACATCGGGATCGCGGGCACCCTCCTGCTGCTCGCCCTCCCGTTCTACCTCGACCGCTTCTGGCTGCAGGCCGGCCTGTTCGCCATGGCCGCCGCGATCGGCGCCATCGGCATCAACCTCCTCACCGGCGCCACCGGCCAGCTCTCCATGGGCCATGCCTTCTTCCTCGCGGTCGGCGCCTACAGCTACTGCGTGTTCGCCGCGGACGGGGGCGACGGGCTGACCGGGCTCGGGCTGCCGACCTGGCTCGCGGCCGTGCTGGCCACGCTGGTCGCGGGGGCCGCGGGCGGCCTGTTCAGCCCGATCGCGGGCCGCCTGCGCGGCCCCTACCTGGGTATCGCCACCATCGCCCTGATCTTCATCGGCCAGCACGTGCTGTTCAACGCCCGCGACCTCACCGGCGGCTTCAACGGCCGTGACGTACCGCCGCTCAGCCTCTTCGGCCTCACCTTCGACGAGAGTGAACTCCTCGTCGCGAACGTGCCGTTCGGGTCCGCGGAGAAGCTCTGGTACGCAGGACTCGTCCTCCTCCTGGGCTGCGCGCTGTTCGCCCGTGGCGTCCTGCGAGGGCGGCCCGGACGGGCCATGAACGCCATCCGCGACCACCGCATCGCCGCCGGGGTGATCGGTGTGCCCGTGGCCCGCTACCGTGCCGGCGTCTTCGTCCTGTCGTCGATGTACGCGGGGCTGGCCGGCGTCCTGCTCGCCCTGGTCTTCCAGCGGACGGTGCCCGACTACTTCGGCTTCACACTCTCGCTGGAGTACCTCGCCATGATCGTCATCGGCGGGCTCGGCTCGGTCTCCGGGGCGGTGATCGGCGCTGCCTTCGTCTCGCTGCTGCCGCAACTACTGACCCGCTACAGCGACGCCCTGCCCCTGGTCTCCGCCCCGGGCACGGGCGGGATCGCACCGGGCGAGGCGTCCCGGTACCTGTACGGCGCCGCCATCGTGGCGGTGGTGCTCTTTCTGCCGGGCGGGCTGGTCAGGGTGGCCGCCCGGCGCCGCGTCACACGCAATCCAGGGGAGGAAAGATGACCACGAGATACGCGGCCCGAACCGCTGCGGGCGCGCTCGCCGTGCTGCTGACAGTGGCCGGGTGCAGCTCCAAGGCCAAGGACGACGACGGGGGCGACAACGGCTCCGCCTCGGCGGGCGGAGTCAAGACCGATGTGGGCGTGTCCGCCAAGACGATCACGGTCGGTGTGCTCACGGACATGACCGGGGTCTACGCGACCCTCGGCAAGAGCGTCACCCAGGCCCAGCAGCTGTACGTGAAGCAGCTGAACGCCTCCGGGGGCGTGTGCGGCCGACAGGTGAGCCTCACCGTCCGAGACCACGGCTACGACCCGCAGAAGGCCGTCTCCGGCTATACGGAGCTGGCACCGAAGGTGCTGGGCTTCGCCCAGTTCATCGGCTCGCCGTTCGTCGCGGCGGTGAAACAGCGCGTCGACGGCCAGGACAAGGTCCTCGTGCTGCCGCAGGCGTGGGCGGACTCGCTGCTCGGCAGTCCGTACATACGCGTGATCGGATCGACGTACGACATCGAGACGATCAACGCGGTCGACTTCCTGATCAAGGAGAAAGGGATCAAGAAGGGCGACAAGATCGGTCATGTCTACTTCGAGGGCGACTACGGGGAGAGCGCCCTGGTCGGCGCCAGGTACATGGCGAAGGAATCGGGGCTGACGGTCGTCGAGCAGAAGATCAAGCCGACCGACAACGACATGACCGCCCAGGTCGCCGCGCTGAAACAGGCGGGCGTCAAGGCGATCGTGATCAGTGCGGGCCCGCGCCAGGCCGCCTCGCTGGTCGGTGTGGCCGCCGCCGGCGGCTTCAACGTCCCGGTCATCGGCAACAACTCCGCCTTCGCCCCGCAGCTCCTGGCCACCCAGGCGGGCCCGGCCCTGTCCAAGAACTACTGGGTCGCCTCACCGTCCCTGCCCATCGGGGCGGACACCCCGGAAGCGCAGAAGCTCGTGACCGACTACCAGGCCGCGTACCCGAGCGACTCGCTGGACAACGGAGTGGTGGCCGGCTGGACGGCGGCCTCCGTCTTCGGCGAGGCACTGAAGAAGGCCTGCGCGAACAAGGACCTCACCCGTGAGGGTCTGGACAAGGCCCTGCTGACGATCAACGCGTTCGACGCCGGCTTCGGCAGCCCGCAGGACTTCACCGACCCGAAGGCCGCTTCCTCCAAGGAGAGCGTGATCCTCCAGCCCGACAAGAGCGTGACGGGAGGCATGAAGGTCGTACGGGAGCCCGAGGCGTCGTCCGTCGCGGTGGGCTACTCGCCCGCCGAGTGACCCCCAACCCGCCGTACGCGCAACGCGGAGGGCCCCGAACCGTCAGGTTCGGGGCCCTCCGTACAAGCGCATCGCACGACCGCTACGGCAGCTGTGCCGCCCGTGCCTCACGGCGGTTGCCGCGGAAGTTGTTCACACGGCGGGCCGTGGCGAAGAGCGGGATCACCGCGCCCAGGACGAGCTGCAGGGCACAGCCGGTCTGGAGGAGGAGCTGGCCGCCGGGGGCGTCGAAGGCCCAGGCAGCGAGGAGACCCATGCCGGAGACGATCCAGGCGATCATCGCCACCGCGAGCGGACCCCGCGGCTTCGGGTACTCGACGCGGCTCACCATCAGCCAGGCGGTACCGACGATGGCCATGAGCGTGGCCACGAACGGCAGCTCCAGGAGCACGATCGAGACGACCGTCAGGGCGCCGAAGGGACTCGGCATGCCCTGGAAGGTGCCGTCCTTCACCGTCACGCACGAGAATCTCGCGAGCCTCAGCACCACCGCGAGCAGGACGACGATCGCGCCGACCGCGGCCACTCTCTCGTACGCGTCGGTCGCGACCATGCCGTACACCAGCACGAAGTACGCCGGTGCCAGACCGAAGCTGATCAGATCGGAGAGGTTGTCCAGCTCGGCGCCCATGGGGGAGGAGCGCAGCTTGCGGGCGACCAGACCGTCGAACAGGTCGAAGACCGCCGCGCAGAGCATCAGGATCACCGCGGTCGCCGCCGAGTGACGGGCCATGCCCGACTCGTCACTGCCGGTGAGGTGCGGGATCAGGATGCCGGTGGTGGTGAAGTACACCGCCATGAAGCCACAGGTGGCGTTGCCGAGGGTGAGGGTGTCCGCTATTGAGAGGCGGAGAGAAAGGGGCATCTCCTCCTCGTCGTCACCCACCTCGTCGGCCTCCGGCACCCACTGGGTCTCGGGATCAATCACGGTCAATGCGAGTCACCCCTGCCACCGTCTTCTGGCCGACCTCGACGTCGACCTCGACACCCTCGGGGAGGTAGATGTCGACGCGGGAGCCGAAGCGGATCAGGCCGATCCGGTCGCCCTGCTCGACCTTCGTGCCCTGCGGGACGTACGGGACGATGCGGCGAGCGACCGCACCGGCGATCTGGATCATCTCGATGTCACCGAGCTCGGTGTCGAAGTGCCAGACAACTCTCTCGTTGTTCTCGCTCTCCTTGTTGAACGCCGGAACGAACCCGCCGGGGATGTGCTCGACGGACGTCACCGTGCCGGAGAGAGGCGCGCGGTTGACGTGTACGTTGAGCGGGCTCATGAAGATCGCGACGCGGGTACGGCCGTCCTTCCACGGCATGATGCTCTGCACCACGCCGTCGGCGGGAGAGATGACCCGGCCCGCGGTGATCTCGCGCTCGGGGTCGCGGAAGAACCACAGCATGCCCGCCGCCAGCGCGGTGGCGGGCACGGCCACGGCCTTGGCGGCGCCGGACTTGCGCGCGCGTACCAGGCTGAGGGCTGCGGTGGCGACTGTCGGGAGGAGCCACGGCGATGCTCCGCGCGCCAGGCGTACGCCTGCCAGGCTGTCGCGAGGTGCAGAGGTTTGGCTGTGGGGCATGGATGACCTTCGTAGCGGATGATGCCGCGCTGTATCAGGGGACGGCGGCTTTCCGGCGATCGTAGCGGCTCACAGCCACAACTGGGTAAGCCAGGAAGCCGAGTCGGCGGCTGAAGCGTACTGACGGGGTGTGATCTTCTTCTCGAAGAAAACACCCCGAAACGGACAATCAGCCCTGGAATCGATACTCTTCGAGCAACCTTCGCCCGATGATCATTTTCTGGATCTCGGCGGTACCTTCGCCGATCAGCAGCATCGGGGCCTCGCGGTAGAGGCGCTCGATCTCGTACTCCTTGGAAAAGCCGTAGCCGCCGTGGATCCGGAAGGCGTCCTCCACGACCTCTTTGCAGTACTCGGAGGCGAGGTACTTCGCCATCCCTGCTTCGAGGTCGTTTCGCTCCCCGGAATCCTTTTTGCGTGCCGCGTTCACCATCATCGCATGAGCGGCCTCGACCTTGGTAGCCATCTCGGCCAGCTTGAACTGGATCGCCTGGTGCTGGGCGATCGGCTTTCCGAAAGTGTGCCGTTGCTGGGCGTACTGGACGCCCAGCTCGAACGCACGCTGAGCGACCCCGCAACCACGCGCCGCCACGTTGACGCGGCCCACCTCGACACCGTCCATCATTTGGTAGAACCCCCGGCCGGTGGCCCCGCCGAGAACGCGATTGGCCGGAATCCGCAGGTCGTCCATGATGAGTTCGGTGGTGTCGACGCCCTTGTACCCCATTTTGTCGATCTTCCCCGGGATGGTGAGGCCGGGCCGGACCTCTCCGAAGCCGGCCTCCTTCTCGACCAGGAAGGTGGTCATCGACTTGTGGGGGGCGGTCCCCTCCGGGTGTCCTTCGTCACTTCGGACGAGTACGGCGACCAGATTGGACGTTCCGCCGTTGGTCAGCCACATCTTCTGGCCGTTGAGGACGTACTCGTCGCCGTCCTGTACGGCCTTGGAGGTGATGGCCGAGACGTCGGAGCCCAGCCCCGGCTCCGACATCGAGAAGGCGCCCCTGATGTCGCCCGCCGCCATCCTCGGCAGGAAGTGGTCCTTCTGCTCCTGCGTGCCGTGCTGCTTGAGCATGTACGCCACGATGAAGTGCGTGTTGATGATCCCGGAGACCGACATCCAGCCGCGCGCGATCTCCTCGACGCAGAGCGCGTACGTCAGAAGCGACTCGCCCAGACCGCCGTACTCCTCGGGAATCATCAGGCCGAACAGGCCCAACTCCTTGAGGCCGTCGACGATCGCCTGCGGATACTCGTCGCGGTGCTCCAGCTCGGTCGCGACCGGGAGGATCTCCTTGTCCACGAAGTCCCGGACGGTGGACAGGATCTCCCGCTGGATGTCGGTCAGACCGGCGGTCTGGGCGAGTCGCGCCATGGCTACTTCTCCTGCTCCTTGAGCTGGGGGCGGCCGGGCTGCTCGCCGCCGCGCTCCTTGATGTACATCTCGGTGGGGACCATCACCTTGCGGCGGAACACACAGACCAGCGTGCCGTCCTGCTTGTAGCCCTTGGTCTCCACGTGGACGATCCCGCGGTCGTTCTTCGACCGGGAGGGCGTCTTGCCGAGGACCGTCGTCTCGCCGTAGATCGTGTCGCCGTGGAAGGTCGGCGCCACGTGCTTCAGTGACTCGACCTCCAGGTTCGCGATCGCCTTGCCCGACACGTCCGGCACGGACATGCCCAGCAGCAGGGAGTAGATGTAGTTCCCCACGACGACGTTCTTGCCGAAGTCGGTCGTGTTCTCCGCGTAGTTGGCGTCCATGTGGAGAGGGTGGTGGTTCATCGTCAGGAGACAGAAGAGGTGGTCGTCGTACTCCGTGACCGTCTTCCCGGGCCAGTGCTTGTAGACCGCCCCGACCTCGAACTCCTCGTAGGTGCGTCCGAACTGCATGGTGCTCAGGCCTCCGGGGCTTCGAACTTCGACGTGCGCTGCATACCGGCCGCCCGGCCCTTGCCCGAGATGACCAGCGCCATCTTGCGGCTGGCCTCGTCGATCATCTCGTCGCCGAGCATCGCGGAGCCCTTCTTGCCGCCGGCCTCGGACGTGCAGTAGTCGTACGCGTCCAGGATCAGCTCGGCGTGGTCGAAGTCCTCCTGGGAGGGCGAGAAGATCTCGTTGGACGCCTCGACCTGGCCCGGGTGCAGCACCCACTTGCCGTCGAAACCGAGGGCGGCGGCACGCTGGGCGACCGCGCGGTAGCCCTCGACGTTGCGGATCTGCAGATAGGGGCCGTCGATCGCCTGGAGGTTGTTGGCGCGGGCGGCCATCAGGATCTTCATCAGGATGTAGTGGTAGGCGTCCGCCGGGTAGCCGGGCGGCTGCTCGCCCACGACCAGCGACTTCATGTTGATCGACGCCATGAAGTCGGCCGGGCCGAAGATGATCGTCTCGACGCGCTGGGACGCCGTGGCGATCTCGTTGACGTTGTTCAGACCCTGGGCGTTCTCGATCTGCGCCTCGATGCCGATCTTGCCGACCTCGAAGCCCATCGTCTTCTCGATCTGGGTGAGGAGCAGGTCCAGCGCGACGACCTGCTGGGCGTCCTGGACCTTCGGCAGCATGATGCAGTCAAGATTGGGGCCCGCGCCCTCGACCACCGTCACGACATCGCGGTACGTCCACTCGGTCGTCCAGTCGTTGACGCGCACGACCCTCGTCTTGCCCGTCCAGTCGCCCTCGTTGAGGAACTTGACGATGGTGTGCCGCGCCTCGGGCTTGGCGAGCGGGGCGCACGCGTCCTCCAGGTCCAGGAAGACCTGGTCGGCAGGCAGACCCTGGGCCTTCTCCAGGAAGCGGGGGTTGCTTCCCGGGACCGCCAGACAGGAGCGGCGGGGACGCAGACGGTTGACGGTCATGCGGGGACCTCCAGGGGATCGAGCTTGTGCGCTTTGCGGATCTCGTCGACGATACGGCCGATGATCCCGGTGATGTCGAAGTCCTTCGGGGTGAAGACCGCGGCCACTCCCGCGGCCCTGAGCTGCTCGGCGTCGGCCTTCGGGATGATCCCGCCGGCGATCACCGGGATGTCGGCCGCGCCGGCCTCGCGCAGCCGTTCCAGGACGTCCGGGACGAGCTGGGCGTGCGAGCCGGACAGGATGGACAGGCCGACGCCGTGCACGTCCTCGGCGATCGCCGCGTCGACGATCTGCTCCGGGGTGAGCCGGATGCCCTGGTAGACCACCTCGAAGCCGGCGTCACGGGCCCGTACGGCGATCTGCTCGGCACCGTTGGAGTGCCCGTCCAGACCCGGCTTGCCCACCAGGAAACGGAGCTTGCCGACGCCCATCTCCTGCGCCGTGACCTCCACCTTGCGGCGCACCAGCGCCAGTGCGGTGCCCTCCCCGGCGGCGACCGCGACCGGCGCGGACGAGACACCGGTCGGCGCCCGGAACTCCCCGAACACCTCGCGCAGGGCCCCGGCCCACTCGCCGGTCGTGACCCCGGCGCGGGCGCACTCCAGGGTGGCCTCCATGAGGTTGTCGGTGCCCTTCGCGGCCTCCTTCAGCCGCTCCAGCGCCTTGCAGGGGCGTGGGTGGTTGAAGGGCGGCTGATAGCGCGTGTCGCGCCAGCCCCGGAGCGCCGACGTCACCCGGGCCTCGACGGCCGGGTCGACCGTCTGGATCGCCGCGTCGAGGTCGGCCGTGAGCGGGTTCGGCTCGGTCGACTCGAAGATGTTGACGCCCACGATCTTCTCCTGACCGGACTCGATACGGGCCCGCCGCTCGGCGTGCGAGGCAACGAGCTGCGACTTCAGATACCCCGACTCGACGGCGGCCATCGCGCCGCCCATCTCCTGGATGCGGCCGATCTCGGCGAGCGACTCCTCGACCAGCTCGGCCACCTTCGCCTCGACGACGTGCGACCCGGCGAAGATGTCCTCGTACTCCAGCAGGTCGCTCTCGTAGGCGAGCACCTGCTGCATCCGCAGCGACCACTGCTGGTCCCAGGGCCGGGGGAGCCCCAGCGCCTCGTTCCAGGCGGGGAGCTGGACGGCACGCGCGCGTGCGTCCTTCGACAGGGTCACCGCCAGCATTTCGAGCACGATCCGCTGGACGTTGTTCTCCGGCTGCGCCTCGGTCAGCCCGAGGGAGTTGACCTGCACGCCGTACCGGAAGCGCCGCTGCCTGGGGTTCTCGATGCCGTACCGCTCGCGTGTGACCTGGTCCCAGATCCGCCCGAACGCCCGCAGCTTGCACATCTCCTCGACGAACCGGACGCCGGCGTTCACGAAGAAGGAGATACGGGCGACGACGTCACCGAACTTCTCGGCGGGCACCTGCCCCGAGTCCCGTACGGCGTCCAGCACCGCGATGGCCGTCGACATGGCGTACGCGATCTCCTGGACCGGGGTCGCCCCCGCCTCCTGGAGGTGGTAGCTGCAGATGTTGATCGGGTTCCACTTGGGGATGTGGTTCACCGTGTAACAGATCATGTCCGTCGTGAGGCGGAGCGAGGGTACCGGGGGGAACACGTGTGTGCCCCGGGACAGGTACTCCTTGACGATGTCGTTCTGGGTGGTGCCCTGGAGTGTGGTGATGTCGACACCCTGCTCCTCGGCGACGACCTGATAGAGCGCCAGCAGCCACATGGCGGTGGCGTTGATCGTCATCGAGGTGTTCATCTGGTCCAGGGGGATGTCCTGGAACAGCCGGCGCATGTCACCGACGTGCGAGACAGGTACGCCGACCCGGCCGACCTCGCCGCGGGCGAGGATGTGGTCGGGGTCGTACCCGGTCTGGGTCGGCAGGTCGAAAGCCACCGACAGACCTGTCTGGCCCTTGGCGAGGTTGCGCCGGTACAACTCGTTGGACGCCTCGGCCGTGGAGTGACCGGCGTACGTGCGCATGAGCCACGGCCGGTCCCTTTCCTTCTGCGTCTTCGCCCGAGGGCGCTCTTCGCCGGTGGGCGCGGACGCGGACTGACGCTCAGTCATCGATGACCTCCGGCCCTCAGATGTTCCGGAAGCGGTTGATGGCGTCGATGTGCTGGGCGCGCTTCTCCTCGTCGCGCACACCGAGGCCTTCCTCGGGGGCCAGGCACAGGACGCCGACCTTGCCCTGGTGGAGGTTGCGGTGGACGTCGTACGCGGCCTGCCCGGTCTCCTCCAGGGAGTACACCCTGGAGAGCGTCGGGTGGATCTTGCCCTTGGCGACCAGCCGGTTGGCCTCCCAGGCCTCGCGGTAGTTGGCGAAGTGGGAGCCGATGATCCGCTTCAGGGACATCCACAGGTAGCGGTTGTCGTACTCGTGGTTGTAGCCCGAGGTGGAGGCGCAGGTGACGATCGTGCCGCCCTTGCGTGTGACGTAGACGGACGCGCCGAAGGTCTCGCGGCCGGGGTGCTCGAAGACGATGTCGACGTCCTCGCCGCCGGTCAGCTCACGGATGCGCTTTCCGAAGCGCTTCCACTCGCGAGGGTCCTGATTGTGCTCGTCCTGCCAGAACTTGTAGTCCTCGGCGTTGCGGTCGATGATCGCCTCGGCGCCCATCGCCCGGCAGATGCCGGCCTTCTGCTCGCTGGAGACGACGCAGATGGGGTTGGCCCCGCCGGCCAGCGCGAACTGCGTGGCGTACGAGCCGAGTCCGCCGCTCGCGCCCCAGATGAGGACGTTGTCGCCCTGCTTCATCCCGGCGCCGTTGCGCGACACCAGCTGCCGGTACGCGGTGGAGTTGACCAGCCCGGGTGCGGCGGCCTCCTCCCAGCTCAGGTGGCCCGGCTTGGGCATCAGCTGGTTGGACTTGACGAGGGCGATCTCGGCGAGTCCGCCGAAGTTGGTCTCGAAGCCCCAGATGCGCTGCTCGGGGTCGAGCATCGTGTCGTTGTGCCCGTCCGACGACTCCAGCTCCACCGACAGACAGTGCGCGACGACCTCGTCGCCGGGCTGCCAGGCGTTGACGCCGGGGCCGGTACGCAGGACGACGCCCGCGAGGTCCGAACCGATGATGTGGTACGGCAGGTCGTGGCGCTTGGTGAGCTCGCTGAGCTTTCCGTAGCGCTCCAGGAAGCCGAAGGTCGACAGCGGCTCGAAGATCGACGTCCAGACCGAGTTGTAGTTCACCGAGGAGGCCATGACGGCCACCAGGGCCTCGCCGGGGCCGAGTTCCGGCACCGGGACGTCGTCCAGGTGGATCGACTTGCGGGGGTCCTTGTCGCGGGTTTCGAGGCCCGCGAACATGTCCGTCTCGTCCTTGTGCACGGTGATCGCACGGTACGACTCGGGGAGCGGAAGAGCGGTGAAGTCGGCCGGAGTCGAGTCCGGCGACTGGATCGCGTCCAGGATGTCCTTAACGGTCACGGTGTTGCCTCCGGCGAATGGCGTCTTGAGGGGAGACGCTGAGGGTTACGTCGGTGCTGCTGAGGGTTGGGTGAGACGTGCCGTCGGTTCGGCGGGTGGTGCTTCGGCAGCGCGTGGTGGCGCGGGAGGTTGCCTGTGACGCAGGCGTCCGGGCGCGCAAGCACGTGGTTTGCGGGGACAGCCGGCGTACGAATGGTCTCTGCACGCCGGCCGCCCGGACACCTTCAAGGTATGGCACCCCGTGTCAGGTGACAAGGCACTGGGTGCCAGAAAGTGGCCTCAAATGAAATCTTTACGTAACAAATGAGCGATGATCGATCAAATGCTACTGGGGAGTAGTGGTCGCGGGGCGCAAAGAGGCGGGCCGCAGTCGCCGCGACCCGCCTGTTCCCCCGTGCGTCTCTCCCTACGACCGTTCCTTCAGTGCCTGCTCGATGGTCCGCATCACCTCGTCGAGGGGCGCGTCGGTCCGCGCCACCGCCACCAGCACTTCCCCCTGTGAGGTCACCGAGGCAGGCGCCGTCCGGGGCGCGGTGTCCCGCCCCGCGCCGATGCCCGTCACGAAGGTCTTCCGTACGATCCCGAAAGCGTGGTCGAGCTGGGCCTCGACGTCGCCCTGGCCGCCCGCCCGCAGCCAGCGCCGCAGGACGTGGTTGTGGGCGGTGACCACCGCCGACGCGGCGACCTCGGCCAGTAGTGGGTCGTCGTTCGCGTCGTCGTCATGGGCGTGCTCGTCGAAGTGGCCCAGGAGGTAGCGGGTGAAGAGACGTTCGTAGCGGGCGACCGAGGCGATCTCCGCCTCCCGCAGGGTGGGTACCTCGCGCGTCAGCTTGTAGCGGGCGACCGAGATCTCCGGCCGGGCCGCGTACATCTTCATGACTTCCTTGATGCCGCGGCACACGGTGTCCAGCGGATGCTCGTGCGCGGGCGCCGCGTTGAGCACCGCCTCCGCCCGGATCAGCGTGTCGTCGTGGTCCGGGAAGATCGCCTCTTCCTTGGAGCGGAAGTGCCGGAAGAAGGTGCGGCGGGCAACGCCGGCCCGGGCCGCGATCTCGTCGACGGTGGTGCCTTCGTAACCCTTGGCCGAGAACAGCTCCATCGCCGCGGCCGCCAGTTCTCGGCGCATCTTGAGACGTTGGGCGGCGGCGCGGCTGCCCGCGGCACTTTCCGGCGCATCGGGCGTGGCTGGGGTACGCAAGGACCTGGCGGGCTGGGACATGACCCGAACGTACTGCATGTGCGCAGGGTGGCGCGCCCGTCCGGGATCACCCCCGCCCGGTGCGGGCGGGGGTGGCGAGGACGGGTCGAGCAGTCCGCCCCAGTCCTCTTCATGTCCGAAGGCGCGTCCGACTCCGTGCCAGGAGCCGTGTCCGAAGTCGTGCCCGAAGTCGGGACCGGACGAGTCGCCGGGCCCGTCAGCGGCGGGCATATTCGCGGAAACCGCGGCCCGTCTTGCGGCCGAGGCAGCCCGCGGCCACCAGGTGCTCCAGGAGCGGTGCCGGGGCCAGGCCCGGGTCACGGAACTCGCGGTGCAGAACCTTCTCGATGGCCAGGGAGACATCCAGCCCGACCACGTCCAGCAGTTCGAACGGGCCCATGGGGTAGCCGCCGCCCAGCTTCATCGCCGCGTCGATGTCGTCAAGAGAGGCATAGTGCTCCTGCACCATCTTGATCGCGTTGTTCAGGTACGGGAAAAGCAGTGCGTTGACGATGAAACCGGCCCGGTCGCCGCAGTCGACGGCATGCTTCTTGATCTTGACGCAGACCTCACGGACCGTTGAGTGGACGTCGTCGGCCGTCAACACCGTACGGACGACCTCGACCAGCTTCATCGCCGGCGCCGGGTTGAAGAAGTGCATACCGATCACGTCCTGCGGACGCGAGGTGGCGCGGGCGCAGGCAACGACGGGCAGCGAGGACGTCGTAGTGGCCAGCACCGCTCCCGGCTTGCAGACCTTGTCCAGCGTCGCGAAGAGCTGCTGCTTGATCTCCAGGTCCTCGGCGACGGCCTCCACGGCCAGATCGACGTCCGCGAAGGCGTCGTACGAGCCCGCCGCGGTGATCCGGTCAAGGGTCTGTGCCGCGGCCTCGGCGGTGAGGCGGCCCTTGTCGACGGAGCGGGCCAGCGACCTGCCGATCCTGTCCTTGGCGGTCTGGGCCTTCTCCTCGCTGCGGGCGGCGAGGACCACTTCGTACCCGGCCTTGGCGAAGACCTCGGCGATACCGGAGGCCATCGTGCCCGAGCCGGCGACACCGACGGCGCGGACGGCGCGGCCAGGGGTCTCCGGGGCGCCGGCGAACGGGGTCAGCGCGTCCTCGACGACCGTCGCGCTGCCGGGCGCCTCGTAGGAGTAGAAGCCGCGCCCCGCCTTCCTGCCGGTCAGACCGGCCTCGCTGAGCTGCTTGAGAACGGGCGCCGGCGCGTGCAGCCGGTCGTGGGACTCGGAGTACATGGCCTCCAGGACCGTACGGGCCGTGTCGATGCCGATCAGGTCCAGCAGGGCGAGCGGGCCCATGGGCAGCCCGCAGCCGAGCCGCATCGCCGCATCGATGTCCTCACGGGAGGCGTACTTCGCCTCGTACATCGCGGCGGCCTGGTTGAGGTAGCCGAACAGCAGCCCGTCGGCGACGAATCCGGGGCGGTCGCCGACCGCGACGGGCTCCTTGCCGAGCTCGATCGCCAGGTCGGTGACCGCGGCGACGGCCTGCGGCGCGGTGAGCACCGACGAGACGACCTCGACCAGCTTCATCGCCGGGGCCGGGTTGAAGAAGTGCAGGCCCAGGACGCGCTCGGGACGCGCCGAGTCGGCGGCGAGGCGGGTGACCGAGAGGGCGTTGGTACCGGTCGCGAGGATCGTCTCCGGGCGCACGATGTCGTCGAGGGCGCGGAAGATCTGGTGCTTGATCTCGTACGACTCCGGCGCCACCTCGATGACCAGGTCGGCGTCGGCCGCCTCGCGCAGGTCGGTGGAGGTGCGGAAGCGGGCGAGGACGTCCTCGCGCTCCTGTTCGGTGAGCCGGCCCCGCACGACGGCACGGGCGGTTGAGGTCTCCAGAGTGGCGACGGCCTTCGCGGCCGTGGCCTCGCTGATGTCGATGCCCACGACCTCGCGGCCGGCGCGGGTGAGGACCTCGGTGATGCCGGTGCCCATCGTGCCGAGGCCGACCACGGCGACGGTCCTGAGCGGGGACGGAGAGGTGTGGGACAGGGGAGTGGCCATCGCGGACTCCAGGAATGAGGGTGACGACTGGAAGCGCGCCCGGGTGCGCCGGAGGGAAGCCCTGTGAAGGGCGCACCGGGTGCGAGGAAAGGAGTGCGGGTGATGCCGGGCTGCGAGCGCACACGCCCGGTGCCACCGTCGCGGGCGTGCACACGCCCGGAGAACGGTGAGGTCCGACCGGCCCTGTCCCAAGCCGTGTCGTGCTGAGAGGTACACGAGGTACCGAACCGACCAGCACTCACGACGGCTGCGTCACCAGGCCGTCGTAAGCAGGCATTGCAAGCGAGTGGGTAGCTCGCTCGTCTGAGCTTAACCGGTGGGTAACGAGCGCGCCAGCCCCCGGTTTTGTGATGTACGTCCCGGGAACCTGCCCGCGCGCTCTGCCCCCGCGCCTAATCTCGGCATCATGGACGAAGAGTTGCGATCACTCACGGAGCGCTTACGGGCCGAGGCCGGCGAGAGTGCCGCGAAGGGGTGCGAACGCCTGGTGGCGTCCGAGGACCTCGATGAGCTGGCCGATGTCCTCACCGCCCCCGGACAGCCGCTGTGGGCCAGGGAGTTGGCCGCCTTCCGACTGGGACTCGCCGGGGACCGGCGCGCCTTCGAGGCCCTCGTTCTCCTCCTCAACCACCGTGACCCGCAGCGTTGTGCCTCCGCCGCGTACGCCCTGGCCCGCCTCGGGGACCCGCGCACGGCCCGCGCGGCAGCCGCCCTCGCGACCAACGAACTGCGCGTCGCCTACGCCCTGCACCCGGTCCGCCTGCTGGCCGAGCTGCGCGCCCCCGAGTCCGTTCCCGCGCTGATCACCACGCTGGCCCGCCGCCTGAAGCCGCACGACCCCTACCGGCGCGTGGCGCTCGCCTGCGTGGAGGCGCTGGGCACGCTGGGTGACCGACGCGCGGCCCCGGTGCTGAACGAGGCACTCGCGTACCCGTCTCTCGCGGAAGCGGCGGTGCAGGCGCTGGCGCGCATGCCGAGGCAGCGGTGAACGGTCAGCCGAGCAGCTCTCGTACGTACCGCACCTCCGGGACGGCGGCTCCGTCCACGTCGAAGGGCTCCTCGGAGCCGTCGGCCGCGAACCCCGCCCGCTCGTAGAACCGCCGCGCGCGGTCGTTGCCCTTGAGGACCCACAGGAGCATGCGCCGGTGCCTGGCACCGGCGCACCGGCGTACCGCCTCCCGCAGCAGCGCCTGCCCGACCCCGGCGCCGAACCGCGCGGTGTCCACGTAGATCGCGTACAACTCGGCGTCGTCGGTGCGGAATTCGCCGTCCCGGTAGGGCCCGTGGCAGGCCCAGCCGACGACCTGGCCGGCTTGCTCGGCGACCAGGTCGACGATCTCCGACCCGGCCCGCACGAAGAACGTACGCCGCCTCTCGGCGTCCTCCGCCACGCTGAGGGAGTCGAGATACGGCTGCGGCATCAGGCCCCTGTACGCGTACTGCCATCCCCGGATGCGGATTTCGGAGACACGGTCGCAGTCGTCGAAGGCCATCTCGCGGATGAGGATCGGGTCGTTCATGGCGGCACCCTAGGCGTGCCGGCGCGCGGGGACCTCCTGATTGTCCGGGTCTTCAGAGAAGGGTCAGCTGGACCGGCTCGGGTGCCGCGGTCCCGGGTGCGAGGGGGTCGGTCCCGGCCGGTCGCGCGATCCCGCGCGGCATCCCCGCGCGCGTGGGACCCATTCCGTACTCCTGGGCCAGGTCGTGCACCTGGTGGGTGATGCGGCGCGCTCCATACCACTTGGGGGCGTAGGCGCCCTCCGCGTACAGCCGCTCGTACCGGCGCACCAGATGCGGGTGGTGGTGCCTGAGCCAGGCCATGTACCACTCGCGGGCACCGGGGCGCAGATGCAGCACCAGCGGGGAGGCAGCGATCGGCTTCACGGCGTACCCGCGATCTGCCGGTGGCAGGAGCGGCGGCAGCGGGCCTGGAGCAGGATGCCCTTGCTGTGCGGCAGGGGCACGTCCTTGGTCTGGCGGCACCGGCCGTGCATATCGGTCAGCTGGGGCCAGTGCTCACGGGTGTGGGCGTTCAGCCGCTGGCGCAGGTGATGCCGCATGGATTCGCTGACCCGCGCTGTCCTGCGGCACGGCGACTTCACCAGCCGGGACGACCTGATCGAGAAGATGGACACGTGGATGATCCAGCGGGACGACCGCGCCCGGCCCTTCCGCTGGACCTACGACGGCACCCCGCTCAAGGAAGCGGCCTGACCGCCCGCGACCCCACTCACGAGTCTGCGGTCAGCCGGGCAGTGCCGCTGTGAGGTCGACCTCGATCAACTGCCCGGGGAAGCCGAGCTGCGCGACTCCCAGCAGCGTGCTCGCGGTGGTGAACGCCGGCGCTATGACCGAACCGGTCAGGCGCCGCCAGGCGGCGCCCAAAACCGCGACATCGCCGCTGACCACATAGATCACCGAGCGCACGACATGGTCCGGCCGGGCGCCCACCGCGCTCAGAGCAGCGATGGCGCTAGCTGCCACCTGGTCGATCTGGGTGTCGAGATCGCCCGGACCCACTAGCGTCCCCGCACGGTCGAGCGGACACTGCCCCGCCAGGAACGCCGTCCGGCCCGCCTCCACCACGGTGATGTGGTGGTACCCCGGAGTCGGATGGAGCTCGGCGGGATTGATTCGTGTGATCTCGGCGGTCATGGCACGAGTCTGGCGACTCGACCGACGCAGCGCACCACGTTTTCAGCAGGCCCACTCGGAACCCGGGCCCGAAAGCACCCGAAGCAACCCCACCGGCTCCAACCACAAGGCCGCGAAGACCATCAACCACCGGCACGGCAGAGCGGGCACCGGTCGACCTGGAGGCGATTCGGGCGACCGCGCGCCGTGTGCTCGGCCCGGACGACAGACCGGACAGCCTGCCGCCGGCCCCCGCCGAGCTGGACACGCTCACCGCCACCCTGCGCGGACACATGGAACTGCTGATCCCTGAAGTCGAGAAGGCCGCTGGGAAACTCGACAGGGAGAGCATCCCCGCTACCGCGCGCTCCCCTGCGTGGGCGAAGCCCGCGGCAAGCTCGGTGCCGGACCAGGCCCCGGGGCCAGCGGCGGGGTCGTGCTACGCGCGCAGGTTCTCCCGGTCCCTGAACGCTCTGTGTGAACACTACGGGAACGTGAGCAGCGGACTTCCGGGGGCCAGCTAGTGAGCACGTCCAGAACCGCGGAAGAGGTCGAAGGTACGGGTGGTGACCGCGTCCGCGCCGAACAGCGCGGCGTCGGCCGGGCCGGAGCCGGACTCCGTTGAGAGGTTCTCCCAGCGCATGGCACCTCCTCGGTAGCACTGGCCACAGAATAGAACACATGTTCCCTTGATTGTGCGATCCCGTGTTCGAGTGTTGTGAAGCTCCTGGGTGGTGCCCTCGCCGGAGCCCGTGCGGCACCCCGATTTGGGCGGCCGGGCGGCGGGGTGGTTGGGTGAGCCCGAACAAGCCCGAACCCCCGAAGAACCAGCTGCTGGAGGAACGCAATGGCGCAGGTCGAGGCCACCACGGAGCGCATCGTCGCGGCGGACGCGGAGACGGTGTTCGACGCCCTCGCCGATTACAGCGGCACGCGCGCGACGGCGCTGCCCGAGCAGTTCAGCGAGTACGAGGTGCGCGAGGGCGGCGACGGCGAGGGCACTCTCGTCCACTGGAAGCTCCGGGCCACCAGCAAGCGCGTCCGGGACTGCCTCCTGGAGGTCACCGAGCCCACCGACGGCGAGCTCGTCGAGACGGACCGCAACTCCTCGATGGTCACCACCTGGCGCGTCACCCCCGCCGGCGAGGGCAAGTCGCGGGTCGTCGTCACCAGCGTCTGGAACGGCGCCGGGGGCATCGGCGGCTTCTTCGAGAGGACCTTCGCCCCCAAGGGCCTCGCCCGTATCTACGACGCCTTCCTCGACAGGTTCGCCGCCGAGGTGGAGAAGTAGCCCAAGGGGCAACCTCACGAGAGGCGTTGGCCCCCGCCCGCGCCCCTCACCGGTTCGAGTGGATCTCCGTCCTGTGTACCGGTACGCCGTAACTCGTCGCGCTTGCTCGCAGTTGTCGCCCAAAGCAGGAATTGCGCGGTAGGTGCGACGAGGGGAGCGGTACGTGGGCGGGGTCACTCCGGTACAGGACGAACCGACGACCGCACCCACGCCACCCCCGGCCGAGCCCCCACAACTCGGCCCGCGCCAGGTGCGGTTGGTGTTCTTCGCGCTCATGCTCGCGCTGCTGCTCGCCGCCCTGGAGCAGATGATCGTCGCCACCGCCCTCCCGGAGATCGTCGGTGAGCTGCACGGTCTGGACAGGATGTCCTGGGCGATCACCGCGTACCTGCTCACCGCCACCGTCGGGCTGCCGGTCTACGGCAAACTCGGCGATCTGCTGGGCCGCAAGGGCGTCTTCCAGTTCGCGATCGTCGTCTTCGTCGCCGGCTCGGCGCTGGCCGGCTGGTCGCGCACCATGAACGAGCTCATCGCCTTCCGCGCCCTCCAGGGCGTCGGCGCGGGCGGGTTGATGATCGGCGTGCAGGCGATCATCGCGGACATCGTGCCGCCGCGCGAACGCGGGCGCTTCATGGGCCTGATCGGCGCCGCGTTCGGCGTCGCCTCGGTCGCGGGGCCCCTCCTTGGCGGTTACTTCACCGACCACCTCTCCTGGCGGTGGTGCTTCTGGTTCAACGTGCCGTTCGGACTGCTGACGCTGGCCGTCGTCACCGTCGTACTGAGACTGCCGAAGCCCGCCGTCAAGGCCCGGCTCGACCTTCTCGGGGCGCTGTTGCTCGGTGTGGCCTCGACCTGCCTGGTGCTGCTGACCAGTTGGGGCGGCACCGAGTACGCGTGGGGCTCGCGCGAGATCCTCGGGCTCGGCGCCGGAGCGGTCGTGGCCGGTGTGCTCTTCCTCGTCGCCGAGCACTTCGCGCCCGAACCCCTCATCCCCCTGCGGCTGTTCAGGGACTCCGTCTTCAACGTCACGGGTCTGGTGGGCCTGGTGACCGGTGTGGCGCTGTTCGGGGCGGCCGGCTATCTGCCGACCTTCCTGCAGATGGCCGGCGGGGCCACCGCCACCGAGTCCGGTCTGCTGATGCTGCCCATGATGGCCGGCATCGTCGGCGCGTCGATCGTCTCAGGGCAGCTCGTCAGCCGTACCGGCCGCTACAAGGTCTGGCCGGTCCTGGGCAGTGCCCTGTCCGTCCTCGGCATGTGGCTGCTGTCCCGCCTCGAAGTGGACACGCCCCGGCTGCACTACGGCCTCTGGACGGCCGTGTTCGGCGCCGGCCTCGGCATGGTGATGCCGGTCCTGGTCCTCGCCGTGCAGAACTCCGTGCGCCCCGCCGATCTGGGCACCGCGACCAGCGCCAACAACTACTTCCGGCAGATCGGCGGCAGCGTCGGCGCCGCGATCTTCGGCACGCTCTTCGCGAGCCGGCTCGCCGAGTCCCTGGAGAACAGCCTCCCCGCGCGCGCGGGTGCCCGTCTCCCCGACCCCGACTCGATCACCCCGCAGCTCGTCCACGCACTGCCGTCGGCGCTGCGCGACAGCTACATCAGGGCGTACGCCGATGCCATGCCGCGCATCTTCCTGTACCTCGTGCCGGTGCTGGTCCTCGGCCTGCTCATCGCCCTCTTCCTCAAGGAGAAACCGCTGGTGTCCCACCACACCGCCTCCGCCGACCTCGACTCGGAGGGCCCCTCGATCCCTCCGGCGATCCCGCAGGTCCGGGCGCCGTACATGGCCGGAATCCCGGTGTGCGGCACCGTGCGGCACCCGGAGGGGTCCGTCGTACCGCGGGCGGCGCTCACCCTCATCGACATCGGGGGAACGCAGACCGGGCGCGGCGCGAGCGCGGAGGACGGGCGGTTCGCGCTGTTCACGCCCGGCCCGGGGACGTATGTCCTGATCGCCGCCGCGGGCGGCCACCAGCCGCAGGCGGTCTCCGTGACCGTCGGCGAGCAGCCCGTCGAACTGGACATCGTCCTCGGCGGCGCGGGGCGCCTGGCGGGCCGGGTCCTGACCGCGGACGGCACTCCGGTCCGGGACGCCACCGTCACGCTCACCAATGCGCACGGCGAGGTCGTCGCCACCACGCGCAGCGGTCACGAGGGCGGGTACGTCATCACCGAGCTGGTGGCCGGCGAGTACACCCTGGCCGCCGGCGCCCCCGCGCACCGCCCGGCCGCACTCCCGGTCACCGTGCGGGCCTCCCGGGAGACCCGCCAGGACGTCGAACTCGCGGGCGGCGCCGTTCTGGAGGGCACCGTGCGGGCCGGCGGCGAGCGAAGCGAGGTGGGGGTCCCCCCGTCCGGAGGGTGGGGGAGGCCCGTGGAGGACGCGCGCGTGACGCTCCTGGACGCGGCGGGCAACGTCGTGGACACGCTCACCACCTCCGCCGACGGAACGTTCCGGTTCGTCGACCTGGCCTCCGGTGAGTACACGGTCATCGCCTCCGGTTACCCGCCGGTCGCCACCGTCTTCCAGGTGGCCGGCGACGGCCGTACGGAACGCGACCTGCAGCTCGCGCACGACGCCTGATGCCCGGGTGCGGACACCGGCGCGCCGCCCCGACCGGCCAGTCGGTCCGGCCGCGGGGCGCGTGGGTCGCGCGTCCGTGCGCCGGAGTGGACCGGCCAAGACCAATTAGCGGATTGCCACACATCGCGACGGACCGGAGCCGTACGGTGGTGACGACGGCACAGATCTTGCGGAGCCGTGGGAAGAGGGGGCCTGCGCCATGGACCGTGGCACCGAGACGGGCGCATCTCGCAGCCGCGGGGCTGGGGAGAACGCACCGGCGGAGCACGCTGCGGCGGGCCGTATCCCGCTGGCCGTGGTCGTCGTCGACCGTGAAGGCCTGGTCTCGCACTGGAGCCGGGGTGCGAGGCGCCTGTTCGGCGCCTCGAAGGAGGAAGCGCTCGGGCAGCCCGCCGTCGACCTGCTGCCCGTCTCCGGAGCCCTCCCCGACACCGACGACGAGGACACGCCGTACGGGGCCTACGACGGCCTCGGACCCGACCTGGAGTCCTCCCTCGACGGCCGGCTGTCCTACCCGGCCGCCGGGCGCGCCCGCCTCACGGTGCCGGGGCGCGACGACGACCGCGTCGATGTGCTGTGGTGGGCCTACCCCCTGGTGGGTCCGGGCCACGAGCGCCTCCTGGTGCTGGCCGCAGACACCCGCGTACTGCGCCAGGAGGACGACGACGTCGCCGTCGAGCGCATCGCGCCCGGATTCGCCCTGCACACGAACTTCCCCGGCGCCGGCGAACTCGCCGGCAGGCTCCCCGAGATCCTGCCCAGCATGAGCGTCGGGGAAAGCGCCCGCATCGTCGCCCAGATCCTCGAACTGGGCTATCCGGTACTGGAGTTCAGTCAGAACGACCTGGTCCCGGTCACCCCCGACTGGGGCGTGCCCCGGCGCGCCGAGCGAAAGGCACGCCGGGAACGGGCGGCCCGGGCGGTGCGGGCCGGCGAACCCCTGCCCGGCGGCCTTGAGGGCGATGTCGAGGACATCGAATACGCGGCTGTGCGCGAGCGGTTGGAGTTCCTCAACGAGGTCAGCGGACGCATCGGCACCTCGCTCGACCTGTCCCGCACGATCATCGAGGTCAGCAGGGCCGTCGTACCACGCTTCACGGATGTGGCCGGCACCTATCTGCGCGAGCAGGTCGTCGCCGGCGAGGGGTTCCCCGAGGGCGTGCCCGACACGACGACGATGTGGCACCGCGTCGCCCTGGAACACACCGACGAACCCGGTCGCTGGGACGACGTCGTACCGGTCGGCGAGGCCATGCCGTTCCCGGCGCACACCCCGTTCTTCCAGTGCATGACCAGCGGCCGGCCCGTCCTCGTGCCGCGTATCAGCGAGCAGATGGGGCACATGATCGCCTCTCAGTTCGAGAAGCGTGACATCCGGCCGCTGATCACGGGCCGCTCCATGCTGGTCGTACCGCTGAAGGCACGCAACGTCGTCCTCGGCTTCATGATCCTGCTGCGCCACCCGGAGCGCGTCGAGTTCAACGACATGGACCGGGTCACCGGCGCCGAACTCGCCGCCCGCGCGGGCCTCGTGCTCGACAACGCGCGCATGTACACCTACCAGGAGAGCGTCGCCGAGACCCTCCAGGACAGCATGCTGCCGCACATCCCGCCGCGCATGTCGGGCTGCGACATCGCCACCCGCTATCTGCCCGGCACGCTGCTGGGCCGGGTCGGCGGCGACTGGTTCGACTCCGTGAAGCTGCCGGGCGCCCGCACCGCCCTCGTCGTCGGCGACGTCATGGGACACGGCCTCAACTCGGCCGCGATGATGGGCCAGTTGAGGACAGCCGTCCAGACCATGGCCGCCCTCGACCTGCCGCCCGCCCAGCTCCTGCGCAACCTCGACGACCTCGCCCAGCGCCTCGGCGACACCTACCTCGCGACCTGCCTCTACGCTGTCTACGATCCGATCGCGAGTGAGCTGCACCTCGCCAACGCGGGCCATATCCCGCCTGTGGTGGTACGCGCGGAGGACGGCCGGAGCGAGCTGCTCGACCTGCCCACCGGCGCGCCCATCGGCGTCGGCGGAGTGCCTTTCGAGGCGGTACGCGTGCGCGTGGAGCCCGGCGACCGGCTCGTGATGTGCACCGACGGCCTGGTCGAGGTACGGGGTGAGGACATCGGCGTGGGCCTGGCGACCCTCTGTGAGTCCGCCGCACACCCGGCCGCCTCCATGGACGACGCCTGCGACACCATCATCCGCGCCCTCAACACACGAGGCGGCCGCAAGGACGACGTCGCGCTGCTGATGGCCCGCCTCAACGGCATCGAACCCGACGACGTCGCCGAGTGGCGGCTCGCCCTCGACCCGGCCGAGGTCGGCCGGGCCCGTGCCGTGGTCCGTGAACAGCTCTACGACTGGGGCCTGGAGCGGCTGGTGGAGAGTGCCGAGGTGCTGGTCAGTGAACTCGTCACCAACGCCGTACGGCACTCGCACGGGCGTCCCGTCGAGCTGCGGCTGGTGCGTGGCGAGACGCTGCTGTGCGAGGTGGACGACGACGATCACACCCTGCCCACGCTGCTCAGCACCGACCCCACCGACCTGTTCGGCCGCGGGCTGCGTGTGGTGAGCACGCTGGCCCGGGAGTGGGGCACGAGCCGTACGGTCGCGGGCAAGACCGTCTGGTTCGAACTCACGTTGCCGCGTCGCCGCTGACGCTCCGCCTGCAGGGAACGGGTGGCGTGGCTCCGGCATCGTCAGTGCCCTGTGTTTGGATTGTCGTGCCGCGGGGCCGGGGGAGGCGTGCGAGGCGCACACCGGCGTACACCTCTCGAACGAGCCGTGAAGGTATGCGCAGTGCGCTTGTCGGCACAACCGGGGCGCGGTAGACCGAACTGGCCCGTCACCTCCGACGGGCAGCCGTCGCACCCTGGGGAGTTGGGCATGAGCGTGTCGAGTGGGTACAGGGAGTCCTGGGAGGGCTTCTGGCGCGAGGCTCCCCACGGACAGGGGGGCGTCTTCTGGGACTCGGAGCCGATGCTGACGGCCGGACTCCACCTCGCAGTCTACGAACCGCACCTCGCCGACTTCGAGTTGCCCCTGCTGGACCTCGGCTGCGGCAACGGCACCCAGACCCGATTCCTCACGGACCGGTTCACCCGGGTCGTGGGCGCCGACCTCTCGCCCGCGGCACTGGACCGTGCCCGCAGCGCCGACCCGGAGGGCGCGGCCGAGTACGAACTGCTCGACTGCGCCGAGAAGGCCGAGGTCGAGGAACTGCACGGGAAGCTCGGCGACACCAACGTGTACATGCGCGGAGTGCTCCACCAGTGCGACGCCGACGACCGGCAGGCCATCGTCGACGGGATCGCGACCCTGATCGGACAGCGCGGCCGGGCCTTCCTGGTCGAGCTGTCGCAGGACGCGCGCCCCATTCTGATGGGCCTCGCCCAGAGCGCCGAGGGCCCGCCGCCCAAGCTGCGCCCGGTCCTCGAGCACGGCATCGCACCCGGCGAGGTGGCGGACTCGGCCGTGCCCGTGTACCTCGGTGCGGCGGGCCTGGAGGTTCTCGCGAGCGGCGAACTCCCGCTCACCACAACGGAGTACACGCCGGAGGGAACCCGCATCGTGCTGCCCTCGAAGTGGGTCGTGGTGGCGCAGCAGCGGTGAGGAGGGCGGCGGCACGGGCCGGGCGGCCGGGGGCCACCGTGATCAACCTGGAATGTGGGGAACTCGTGAAGGATTGACGGGAGTCGTGAAAGGTGGCGAGAATTCGGATCACTTCGCTGTGCCTGAAGCGAGCGAAGTGATGCGAGTGACCTGGTCGCGTACGCCTTCGTGGTGTCCGCCCGCACCGGTCGCTGGCACCCAGCCACCTCCCACACTTCTCGATCCACAGAGGCTTATTTTGTCGCGTTCGCAACAGCCCAGAAGTCTGGCTGTCCTCGCCGTAACCGCTTTCGCCGCCGCTGCCGTGCCCGTACTCGGGGCGGCCACGGCGAGTGCCACCACCGGCGGGTGCCGGTCCGCCACCGTCCAGTACCGCATCGCCGGCGCCGACTGGACCTCGCAGGGCGGCTTCCGCGCCTGGGACAGCGCTCCCGGCGCCGTCGAGGTGCGGCTGGCGCCGGGCCAGACCGTCGGGGACGGCTGCAAGTACCCGGTGTCCCTGGCCGAGTACACGACCGAGGGCCCGAACTGGAACACCTCCGGCCGCCAGACCCTGGTCGACAAGGACACCGTCTACCTCACCTCCGCCGACCTCGGCGCCGACTACGACGAGCAGCGGACCTGGCAGAAGCTGAGCGTGAGGACGCCGGACTGCTACGGGCAGATCGACCTGTACGGCGACGACATCACGTACGACGGCCAGACCGGGGAGGGCCACGGCCCCGCCCCGTACCAGCCCGACGGCGTGGTCACTCCGTACCACCTCATAGCGGCCTGGAACGGCGGCGAGAAGCCGTGCGACACCGGCGCCTCCGAGCCGCCCGCCCCCACCCCGTCGGAGCCGGCGCCGAGCACCCCGGCCACGCCGACCACGCCCGCGACCCCCACCACCCCCGAGGGCAGCGAGCCGCCCGCCGAGGAGTCGACCCCGCCCACCACCCCCGGCACCTCCACCACGCCGCCCACCACCCCGGACGTGCCCCCGGCGGAGTCGACGCCGCCCGCCACCCCCACCCCCACGCCCAGCGAGAGCACCCCGCCGCTGGCGGAGACCGGCGCCGGCGCGCCGGTCGGCACGATCGCCGGTGCGGCGGCCGTGGTGGTCGCCCTCGGAGCCGGGGCGCTGTACCTGGCCCGACGCACCCGCAGCTCCTGACCGGGAGCCGAGGGGCCACCCTCGTCCCGTAGCGCGGCAGCCTGCCTGACAGCCCCGTCTCCGCAGGGAGGCGGGGCTGTCGCCGTGGCCCTGGCTACTGAACGGTTCGGTGAGGAGATCCGTGAGTTCACCAGGGAGGCCCGAGCGGTGCTTCCTGGTCGGGACGGAGCCCGGCGCGTAACGTTCGGACAGCGAGCCGCTGACCTGCGACGGGACTGTTTCACGATGAAGATCCTCATCAGCGCCGACATGGAGGGCGCCACCGGCGTGACCTGGCCCGCCGATGTGCTGCCGGGCACCCCGCAATGGGAGCGCTGCCGTTCGATGTTCACCTCGGACGTCAACGCCGCCGTGCTCGGCTTCTTCGACGGCGGCGCCGACGAGGTGCTGGTCAACGAGGCCCACTGGACCATGCGCAATCTGCTCCTCGAACGGCTGGACGAGCGGGTGGAGATGCTCACCGGGCGCCACAAGTCGCTGTCCATGGTGGAGGGTGTACAGCACGGTGACGTCGACGGGATCGCCTTCGTCGGCTATCACACGGGCGCCGGCATGGAGGGCGTCCTCGCCCACACCTACCTCGCCAACTCCATCACCGGCGTGTGGGTGAACGACGTACGGGCCAGCGAAGGGCTCCTCAACTCCCATGTGGTCGCCGAGTACGGCGTGCCCGTCGTCCTCGTCACCGGCGACGACCTCGCCTGCGAGGACGCGCTCGGATACGCGCCCGAGGCGCTGAAGGTCGCCGTCAAGGACCATGTGTCGCGGTACGCCGCCGTGTGCCGGACGCCCGCCAGGACCGCCGCCGGCATCCGGGCCGCCGCGAAGGAGGCCGCCGCGCTGGCCGTGCGCCATGAGCCCGTCGCCGGGGGGCCGTTCACCCTCGCGCTGGAGTTCGACGCCGAGCATCTCGCCATGGCCGCCACCGTCGTGCCCGGCGTCGTGCGGATCGGGGAGCGGAAAGTGGCGTACACCAGCGGCACAATGTACGAGGGCATTCGTACCTTCAAGGCGGTCACGACGATCGTCTCGGCCGCGGTGGAGGAGCAGTATGGCTGAGCAGCAGGCTCTCGACGAGGCGGTGTCGTTCACCTCCGATCTCATTCGGATCGACACGACCAACCACGGCGGCGGCGACTGCCAGGAGCGGCCCGCCGCCGAGTACGCCGCCGCACTGCTCGCGGAAGCAGGCCTCGAACCCACGCTTCTGGAGCGGACCAGGGGACGCACCAACGTCGTCGCCCGTATCGAGGGCACCGACCCCGCCGCCGACGCGCTGCTCCTGCACGGACATCTCGACGTCGTGCCCGCGCGGGCCGACGACTGGAGCGTGCACCCGTTCTCCGGGGAGATCCGCGACGGCGTCGTCTGGGGGCGGGGCGCCGTCGACATGAAGAACATGGACGCGATGATCCTCGCCGTCGCCCGGGACTGGGCCAGGCAGGGCGTCCGGCCCCGTCGCGACATCGTGATCGCGTTCACCGCCGACGAGGAGGACAGCGCCGAGGACGGCTCCGAGTTCCTGGCCGCCGAGCACCCGGCGCTGTTCGAGGGCTGCACCGAAGGGATCGGCGAGTCCGGGGCGTTCACCTTCCACGACGGCGGCGGACGGCACCTGTACCCCATCGCAGCAGGCGAGCGCGGCACCGCCTGGCTCGAACTGACCGCCCGGGGACGCGCCGGACACGGCTCGAAGGTCAACCACAGCAACGCCGTCACCCGCCTCGCCGCCGCCGTCGCCCGCATCGGCGCGTACGAGTGGCCCCTGCGCCTCACACCCACCGTCCGGGCCGCGCTCACCGAACTGGCCGCCCTCCACGGGATCGAACCCGACCTCGACGACGTCGACGGGCTCCTGACCAAGCTCGGGCCCGCCGCCCGGCTTGTCGAGGCGACCATCCGCAACAGCGCCAACCCGACCATGCTGAACGCCGGTTACAAGGTCAACGTGATCCCCGGCGAGGCCGTCGCGTACGTCGACGGGCGCTTTCTGTACGGCTGCGAGGACGAGTTCCGCACGACCCTCGACGAACTCACCGGCCCCGACGTGGAGTGGAAGTTCCACCATCGCTCGGTGGCGTTGCAGGCGCCCGTGAACTCGCCCACGTACGAGCGAATGCGCGCTGCCGTCGAGGAGTTCGCGCCCGAGGGGTTCGTGGTGCCGTACTGCATGTCCGGTGGCACCGACGCCAAGCAGTTCTCGCGGCTCGGCATCACCGGGTACGGATTCGCGCCGCTCAGGCTGCCCGAGGGCTTCGACTACCAGGCACTTTTCCATGGTGTCGACGAGCGTGTCCCGGTCGAGGCGCTGCATTTCGGCGTTCGGGTACTCGACCGGTTCCTGCGGACGGCCTAGCGAGTGGGGAAGACAGTGCAGACACTGCCGTACGGATCATGGCTCTCGCCCATCGGCGCGGAACTGGCCGCCGAGCACGACGGATCACCCGAGTACGTCGGCTTCGTCGGCGACGAGGCCTGGTGGACCGAGCCCCGGCCCACCGAGGGCGGCCGGCGCACCCTGGTGCGGCGGCGCGCCGACGGCTCCCAGGAGTCGGTCCTGGACGCGCCGTGGAACGTGCGGAGCCGGGTCATGGAGTACGGCGGCCATCCGTGGGCCGGTGCCATGCGTGACGGCGGCCCGCTGGTCGTGTTCGTGAACTTCGCCGATCAGCGGCTGTACTGCCTTCAAGAGGGTCAGGAACCATGGCCGCTGACGCCGTTGTCCCCGGTCGGGGGCGGACTGCGCTGGGTGGAGCCGCTGTTGCGGCTCGAACTCGGTGAAGTGTGGTGTGTGCTGGAGGAGTTCACCGGCGACGGACCCACCGATGTGCGGCGCGTGCTCGCCGCCGTGCCGCTGGACGGATCGGGCGCCGAGGACCGGCACGCCGTCCGTGAACTCACCGACGACCGGCACCGGTTCGTCACCGGGCCCCGGATCTCGCCCGACGGGCGGCGCGCGGCCTGGCTCGCCTGGGACCATCCGCGGATGCCCTGGGACGGGACCGGACTGGTGGTCGCGGATGTGGGCACCGACGGCACCCTGAGCGGTGCCCGGACCGTCGCCGGCGGGCCCGAGGAGTCGATCCCGCAGGTGGACTGGGCGGCCGACGGAGCGCTGTTGTACGTCAGCGACCGCTCCGGCTGGTGGAACCTGTACCGGGACGACGTGCCCGTGTGTCCCCGGCCGGAGGAGTTCGGCGGGGCGTTGTGGAAGGTCGGGCAGCGCTGGTTCGCACCGCTGGAGGACGGCCCCGTCGCCGTCGTGCACGGACGCGGGACGACCTCGCTCGGGCTGCTGGACCCCGAGACCGGCGACGTCGTCGACGCGGCCGGCCCCTGGACCGAGTTCGCGGCCACCCTCGCCGTGCACGGCGACCGGGTCGTCGCCGTCGGGGCCAGCCCGCGCAGCGCGTACGAGGTCGTCGAGCTGGACACCCGTACGGGACGGGCCCGGGTGATCGGTGCCGCGCACCACGACCCGGTCGACCCGGTGCACTATCCCGAGCCGCAGATCCGCACCTTCACCGGCCCGGAGGGCCGGGACATCCACGCGCACATCTATCCGCCGCACCACCCCGGGTACACGGCGCCCGGCGACGAGCTGCCGCCGTACGTGGTGTGGGCGCACGGTGGGCCGACCGGGCGGGCGCCTCTCGTGCTCGACCTGGAGATCGCCTACTTCACCTCGCGGGGCATCGGCGTCGCCGAGGTCAACTACGGCGGCTCGACCGGGTACGGGCGCGAGTACCGCAACCGGCTGCGCGAGCAGTGGGGCGTCGTCGACGTCGAGGACTGCGCGGCCGTCGCGCTCGCCCTCGCCGACGAGGGCACCGCCGACCGCGCCCGGCTCGCCGTGCGGGGCGGCAGCGCGGGCGGCTGGACCGCGGCGGCCTCCCTCACCGGCACCGACATCTACGCCTGCGGCACCATCCTCTACCCCATCCTCGACCTGGCCGGCTGGGGTTCGGGGGAGACCCACGACTTCGAGTCGCAGTACCTGGAGACCCTGGTCGGCCCGCTCGCCGAGGTCCCGGCCCGCTATCTGGAACGCTCGCCCGCCGAGCACGCCGCCGACATCACCGCGCCCTTCCTGCTGCTGCAGGGTCTGGACGACGTCATCTGCCCGCCCGTGCAGTGCGAACGGTTCCTCGCCCGGCTCGCGGCGGAGGGACGCCGTGTGCCGCACCGGTACATCGCGTTCGAGGGGGAGGGGCACGGATTCCGGCGGGCGGACACGACCGTACGTGTCCTGGAGTCCGAACTCTCCCTGTACGCACAGGTATTCGGCCTCAACCCGCCCGGTGTCCCGGCCCTGGAGCTCGTCAGGTGAAGCCGCTGGTACGGCCGTCGAGGCTCGCGCCGGGTGCCCGCGTCACCGTCGTCGCGCCCAGCGGGCCGGTACGCGAGGAGCGGCTGGAGGCAGGGCTCGACATCCTGCGCGGCTGGGACCTCGACCCGGTGGTGGCGCCCCATGTCCTGGACCGGCACGGGGAGTTCGGCTACCTCGCGGGAACGGACGCCGACCGGGCCGCCGACTTCCAGACCGCCTGGTGCGACCCCACGGTCGACGCGGTGCTGTGCGCCCGCGGCGGCTATGGCGCGCAGCGCATGATCGACCTGCTCGACTGGGACGCGCTGCGGGCGGCCGGGCCCAAGGTGTTCGTCGGCTACAGCGACATCACCGCACTGCACGAGGCGTTCGCGGTGCGCCTGGGACTCGCCACGCTGCACGGGCCGATGACGTCCGCCGTCGACATCCTCAAGAACGCGCGGGCACAGGAGCAGCTGCGGGCCACGCTGTTCGATCCGGAGTCGGTACGGGTCGTCGCCGCAGTGGGAGGCGGCGGGGCCCTGGTGCCCGGGCGGGCCCGGGGTGTCACCCTTGGCGGCTGCCTGAGCCTGCTCGCCACCGAACGGGGCACCCCGCACGCCCGGCCCGGTGCGCGCGGCGGGCTGCTCATGATCGAGGACGTGGGGGAGAGCGCGTACCGGATCGACCGGGCCCTGACGCAGCTGCTGCGTACCGGCTGGCTCGACGGCGTGGCCGGGGTCGCACTCGGGTCGTGGGAACGGTGCGGTCCGTACGACGGGCTGCGTGCCGTGTTCGCCGACCGGCTCGGCGGGCTCGGGGTACCGGTGGTGGAGGAGTTCGGGTTCGGGCACTGCGACGGGGCGCTCACCATACCCTTCGGGGTGGCCGCCGAACTGGACGCGGACGCGGGGACGCTGACACTGGAGGAACCGGCGCTGCGGTGAGCGGCGCGCGGCGGCCTCCGGCGCCGTCACCCGTCCGGCGTACCCCTGCGGGCGCGAGAAGCCCCGGACCGGCCGATGCCGGCCCCATGAGCCCGAAGACCTCCGAGAACGGTGCCAGGACCGGTGGTGCCCGGTGGGCCGCCGACGCCCACCAGGGTGGCCGTCAGCAGCCCTGCTCGCCCTGATCTTCGTCTTCGAGAACACCCGCGCCACCGAGATCCGGCTGCTGATCCCCGAAGTGACGATGCCTCTGTGGACGGGGCTGCTCGGCACCGCCGTCATCGGCGCCCTCCGCGGGGCCTGCTTCATGCGGCGGCGCAGGTGAACGGGGGCCGCGCGTAGGGTGGCTGAGTGTCTGAGCACCGTGAACATCTCGCCGAAGGGCCCCGCGCGGGCATACGCCCGTTCACCTACGAGGACGGTGCCGAGTTCATCGCCCGGGTGCGGGAGAGCCGGGAACTGCACCACCCCTGGCTGGCCCCGCCGGCGAGCCCGGACGCCTACGCCTCGTACGCCGGGCGGCTGATCGAGGATCCGGCCAGGGCCGGGTTCCTCGTGTGTGAAAAGGGCGCCGGGGGTGCCATCGCCGGGTTCATCAACATCAACAACATCGTCCAGGGCGGCTTTCTGTGCGGGGCCCTCGGGTACGGGGCCTTCGCGCACGCGGCCGGGCGGGGGCTGATGGGCGAGGGAGTGGATCTCGTCGTGCGGTACGCCTTCGGGCCGCCGCTGCGACTGCACCGGCTGGAGATCAACGTGCAGCCCGGCAACACCGCCTCGATCGCGCTCGCCCGGCGCTGCGGCTTCCGGCTGGAGGGCTTCTCGCCGGACTTCCTCTACATCGACGGGGCCTGGCGGGACCACGAACGGTGGGCGATCACGTCGGACATGGTGAAGCGGTAGCCCTCCGCTGAAGGCCGGTGAGATGGGAGAGCCGGTGCGTGGCCTGCGGAACGTCGTGGCCGGCCGCTCCCCCACTCGGCTTCGCACGCGCGGGGCCCCCGTCGCGGCGCAGCCGCAGATCGATACAGCGCCGCGCCTCTCCGGGGCTGCCGTCCGCGCGGGCGCTACCGCTCCGTACCCGGGTGCCGGCTTCACCCTCCTCAACTGCCCGGCAGCCGGGGCAGCACCTTCGTGCGGTAGAAGTCGAAGAAGCCGCGCTGGTCGGGACCGATCTGGCTGACGTACACCCGGTCGAAGCCGGCGTCGGCGAAGGCGGACAGGGCCGAGACGTGTTCGTCCACGTCGGCGCCGCAGACCGTGTTCTCGCTCACCATGTTCTCGGTGACCAGCGGCTCCAGCTGCTCGAAGTGGCGTGGCGTGGGGAGGATCTGGGCCATCTCGCCGGGCAGCAGTTGGTTGGACCACAGCCGGTGCACCGTGCGGACGGCCTCCTCACGGTTGGGGCCGTAGCAGACCTTCGTACCGCCGCTGACGAGCCCCGCGCCCCCGCCGCCCTTGCGGAACTGGGTCGTGAGGTCCTCCTCGGGGCCCATGGTGATGTAGCCGTCGCCCACGCGGGCGGCGAGCGCGGTCGCCTGGGGGCCGAAGCCGGAGACGTCGATCGGGACGGGCTCGTCGGGAACGGTGTACAGGCGGGCGTTCTCGACGGTGTAGTGGGGGCCGTGGTGGGTGACCTCCTCGCCGGTGAACAGGCGGCGCATCACCTGGATCGCCTCCTCCAGCATCTCCAGGCGGATGTGCGCGGGCGCCCACCGGTCGCCGAGGATGTGCTCGTTCAGCGCCTCGCCGGTGCCGACGCCGAGCCGGAAACGCCCGTCCGTCATCACCGCGCTCGTCGCCGCCGCCTGGGCCACCACCGCCGGGTGCGTCCGTACGGTCGGGCAGGTCACGGCCGTCTCGATGGGCAGCGACACCGCCTGCGACAGCGCGCCGATCACGGACCACACAAAGGGACTCTGCCCCTGGGCGTCGTTCCACGGGTGGTAGTGGTCCGAGATCCACAGCGCCCGGAACCCGGCCTGTTCGGCCTGCCTCGCCTGCTCGCCGAGGTCCGCCGGACCGAATTCCTCGCACGCGAGGAAGTAGCCGTATTCGGGCATGGGGAAGCACCTCCGGAAAAGGGCGGGTCGGGGCGTGCTTCGGGTACCCAGCGGGCGACGGGGAAACCGGCACGCGGGTGGCAGGACCGCGGGCGGAACCGGCTTCGAGGGACGTTTGGGTGCCCTGACCAGGGGGACGCGGAAAGCTCGTACGGATGCTCATGACGGCATTCGCACGGTTGACCGAAGGCTCTGTACGCGAGACCCCGCCGGAGGCGAAAACGTGAGTCGACCCCGCGTCCTGATCGTCGGCGGCGGCTTCGCCGGGTACCAGACGGCCCGCACCCTGGCCCGGCTGACCCGGCAGAAGGCCGACATCACCCCGCTGAACCCGACCGACCACTTCCTGTGTCTGCCCCTGCTGCCACAGGTCGCCTCCGGAGTCCTGGAACCGCGTCGCGTCACCGTCTCCCTCCCCGGCACCCTGCCCCGGGTACGCCTGGTGCTCGGCGAGGCCGACGCCGACGGCATCGACCTCGAAGCGCGCACCGTGCGCTACACGGACCCCGAGGGCGAGAGCGGCATCCTCGGCTACGACCGGCTCGTCCTCGCCGTCGGCAGCGTCAACAAGCTGCTGCCCGTGCCCGGCGTCGCGGAGAACGCCCACGGCTTCCGCGGGCTGCCCGAGGCGCTGTATCCGCGCGACCACGTGACCCGGCAGGTAGAGCTGGCGGCATCCGCCGACGACCCCAAGAGCTGCGCCGCCCGCTGTACGTTCGTCGTGGTCGGCGCCGGCTACACCGGTACCGAGGTCGCCGCGCAGGGGCAGCTGTTCACCGACGCACTGGTACGCAAGCAGCCCCTGCGCGAAGGCATGCGGCCCCGCTGGCTGCTGCTCGACATCGCGCCGCGTGTCCCGCCCGAGCTGGACGAGAAACTGTCGCGCACCGCCGACCGGGTGCTGCGTCAACGGGGCGTCGACGTACGCACCAAAACCTCCGTCAAGGAGGCGACGGCCGGTGGAGTGCTGTTGTCCGACGGGGAGTTCGTCGACTCGCGCACCCTTGTGTGGTGTGTCGGGGTCCGCCCGGATCCTCCCCCACCCTTCGGGCGGGGGGACCCCCATCTCGCTTCGCTCGTCGAGAGCATCGGGCAGCCCCTGGAGCGCGGGCGGCTGATCGTCGATCCCTTCCTCCAGGTGCCGGGCCACCCCGAGGTGTTCGCGTGCGGGGACGCCGCCGCTGTACCCGACCTCGACAAACCCGGGCAGTTCACGGGGATGACAGCTCAGCACGCCTGGCGGCAGGGCAAGGTCGCCGCTCGCAACGTCGCCGCCTCGCTCGGCATCTGCTCACGACGCGCCTACCGCCATCGTGACCTCGGGTTCGTCGTCGATCTGGGCGGGGTCAAGGCCGCCGCCAACCCGCTCGGCGTCTCGTTGTCCGGGCCGCTCGCCGGTGCGGTCACCCGCGCGTACCACCTCGCGGTGATGCCCGGAAACCGGGTGCGGGTCGCGGCGGACTGGCTGCTGGACGCCGTACTGCCGCGCCAGGGCGTGCAGTTGGGGCTCGTACGGTCCTGGTCGGTGCCGCTGGACACGGCGTCGCCCGAACTGGCGCGGGTGCCGGGCGCGCGGAGGTCCCCGGGGCGGGACACGCAGCAGCCACCACAGCGGGCTCCGGAACAGTCCGCAGCATCGGAAGGAGAGTCGTGAAAACCGCCGAACCCCTGCAGAACAGCGCCGAACTCGTCGAACTGGGCCAGCAGTTGCGCGTCGACAGTATTCGGGCCTCGGCCGCCGCGAACTCCGGGCATCCGACCTCGTCCATGTCCGCCGCCGATCTGATGGCCGTACTCCTGGCCCGTCACTTCCGCTACGACTTCGACCGCCCGACCCACCCCGGCAACGACCGCTTCGTCCTCTCCAAGGGGCATGCCTCGCCGCTGCTCTACGCCGCCTACAAGGCGGTCGGCGCCATCGACGACGCCGAGCTGCTCACCTACCGCGGGCTCGGCAGCCGGCTCGAAGGGCATCCGACACCCCGGCGGCTGCCGTGGGTCGAGACGGCCACCGGGTCGCTCGGCCAGGGGCTGCCCGTGGCCGTCGGTATCGCGCTGGGCGGCAAGCGGCTCGACCGCACCGGGTACCGGGTGTGGGTGCTGTGCGGGGACAGCGAGCTGGCCGAGGGATCGGTGTGGGAGGCCGCCGAGCACGCCTCGTACGAGCAGCTCGACAATCTGGTCCTCGTCGTCGACGTCAACCGGCTCGGGCAGCGCGGGCCGACCCGGCACGGGCACGATCTCGACGCCTACGCCCGCCGGTTCAAGGCCTTCGGCTGGCACACCGTCGAGATCGACGGGCACGATGTCGAGGCCATCGACCGTGCCTACGGCGAGGCCGAGTCCACGGCCCGGCAGCCTGTCGTCATCCTTGCCCGCACGCTCAAGGGCAAGGGAGTCGCGGCCGTCGAGGACCGCGAGGGGCTGCACGGCAAACCGCTGAAGGACGCCGCCGAGGCGATCGCCGAACTCGGCGGTGTCCGCGAGCTCCGCATCCGCCCGCCCGAGCCGCGCGCCGCCCGGGCGCTGCACGCCGTACGGGCCGGGCACCTCGAACCGCCCCGCTGGGGCGAGGGCGACGAGATCCCCACCCGGGACGCCTACGGGCAGGCGCTCGCCGCGCTCGGCAACGCCCGGGGCGATGTCGTGGCCCTCGACGGCGAGGTGAGCGACTCGACGCGCGCCGAGGCCTTCGCCAAGGAATACCCGGACCGGTTCTTCGAGTGCTACATCGCCGAACAGCAACTGGTCGCCGCCGCCGTGGGGTTGGCGACGCGCGGCTGGATTCCGTACGCGTCGACGTTCGCTGCCTTCATGACGCGCGCACACGATTTCCTGCGGATGGCGGCGGTCAGCGGAGTCGGCATCAATCTCGTCGGCTCGCACGCGGGCGTCGCGATCGGGCAGGACGGGCCCTCCCAGATGGGCCTGGAGGACCTGGCGATGTTCCGCGCGCTGCACGGTTCGACGGTGCTGTACCCGTGCGACGCCCACCAGACCGCGCGGCTCGTCGCCACGATGGCGGGCCTCGACGGCATCCGGTATCTGCGCACCTCGCGCGGCGGGACACCGGTGCTGTACGGGCCCGACGAGGAGTTTCCCGTCGGCGGCAGCAAGGTGCTGCGCTCCGCCGGGCGCGAGGACCGGCTGACGGTGGTCGCGGCGGGCGTGACCGTCCACGAGGCGCTGGCCGCCGCCGTCGCGCTCGACGCCCAGGGCATTCCGGTGCGGGTCATCGACCTGTACTCCGTCAAGCCCGTCGACCGGCTCACGCTGCGCCGGGCCGCCGAGGAGACGGGCTGTCTGCTCACCGTCGAGGACCACCGTGAGGAGGGCGGCATCGGGGACGCGGTCCTCGACGCCTTCCTCGACGGACGGCCGGTGCCCCGTATGGCGCGCCTCGCCGTCCGTACGATGCCAGGCTCGGCGAGTCCCGACGAACAACTGCGCGCCGCCGGCATCGACGCCGAGGCGATCATGGCGGCGGGCCGACTGCTCGTGGAGGAAGCGATCGCGCCATGAGCGGCACCGACGTGACGGCGGGTGCGGGCCGACCGGCGGACGGCAGACCCGTACCGACCCGTGGGGCGGGGTGACGGGTCGCGGGCGGGCGCGCGGGGGCCGCCGCGGCGAAGGCTCGACAGGGGCTGAGCGCGGAGGGCCACCGCCGTTCGCCCGAGGCGCGCACCGGACTTCTCCAGCTGGAACAGCGGTGGGAGGCGGGCGAGATCGACGACGGGGAGCCCGGCCGTCGCGAGGGCGAATTTCCTGACCGACCGGAGACAGACCTGCGCACAGGCGCGGGCACCGACAAGGGACGGCACGACAAATGAACCGAGTGGAACTGGGCCTCGCGGTAGGGGCCGGCTACGTCCTCGGACGTACGAAAACACTGAAACTGGTCTTCGCCGTCGGCGTCCTGGCGGCCGGCAAGCGGATGCAGCTGAGCCCGCGGGCGCTCACCGACCTGGTGCGGCTGCAACTACGCGACAACCCGCGTTTCAAGGAGATCGGCGACCAGCTGCGCGAGGACCTGTGGGACCTCGCCAGAGCCGCGTCCAGTGCGATGGCCGAGCGGCAGGCCGGGATACCGGCCGACCGTCCGTACGGCCGCGCGGGCGAGGTCCGCGACAACCCGAGGGCGTAAGCGGACGGCCGCCAAAGGTGCCCAGGGCGTTCGCCGGCGAATTGCAGTGGCCACTTCCGGACGAGGTTCAAGCAATTCATGGAACGACTGCGGCCCGAGGACCAGAATCTGGTCCTCGGGCCGCTCAGCCCCTGCTTCCCAGGGGCTGATCATTTGCCGATACCGGCTACCAGCGATACCAACGACCCTTTGATCCGCTCGCGCTCGTGCCTCGCACCAGGAAGCCCAGTAGCCAGACGACGAGCACGATGAGTGCGATCCACCAGAGTATTTCCACCGCGAATCCGGCACCGAAGAGAATCAGGGCCAGAAGCAGTACGAGCAGAATGGGAACCATTGTGAACCTCCTGCACTCCGGGTTTCCCGAAATCGGCGTCTCAGACATCGGCCGAGCGGATCAGGCGGCGATCAGGCGGCCTTTCTGCAGAGAATCTCTCCGTGCGGCACCGTGAACCAGGCGTCTTTCCGCCCTCCCCACTCCTGCCAGGCCTCCGAGACCGCCCGCAGCTGCTCCGGCGTCGCCAGCCCGCCTTCGGTCGCCCGGTCGGCGTACGCCGACTCGAGTGTCCGGTCCGCCCACAGGCCGCTCCACCAGGCGATCTCGTCGGCGTCCGCGAACGTCCAGGTGCTGGAGGTGGCCGTGATGTCCGTGAGCCCGGCCCGCAGCGCCCAGGACTTCAGCCGACGCCCCGCGTCCGGCTCGCCCCCGTTGGCGCGGGCCACCCGGCGGTACAGGTCCAGCCAGGCGTCCATGCCCTCCGATGCCGGATACCAGGCCATGGCCAGGTAGTCCGACTCGCGGACGGCGACGTACCCGCCCGGTCTGGTGACCCTGTGCATCTCGCGCAGCGCCCGCACCGGGTCACCCACGTGCTGGAGCACCTGATGGGCGTGGACCACGCAGAACGTGTCGTCCGGGTAGTCCAGCGCGTGGATGTCCGCGACCGCGAACCCGACGTTCCCGAGACCCCGTTCGGCCGCTGTGGCCCTGGCCTGGTCCAGGATGCCCGGCGCTCGGTCGACGCCGGTGACCTGCCCGTCGGGAACCAGTTCGGCCAGGTCCGCGGTGATCGTGCCCGGGCCGCAGCCGATGTCGAGGATCCTCATGTGCGGCTTCAGCGAGCCGAGGAGGTACGCCGCCGAGTTGGCGGCGGTGCGCCAGGTGTGCGAGCGGAGCACGGACTCGTGGTGCCCGTGCGTGTAGACGGCGGTCTCCTGTGGCTGCGACTGCGGCTTGGACATGACCGTGCCCCTTCTCGTCTTCTCGAGCGACCAGCTTCGAACGACTCGCTCGTCACCGTACGCAGCCGTGCCGAATAATGAGACCCTCGTCTTGTAATGTGGACAAGAGGAGGTGAGGGAAGGTCAGTTCGGGTCCAGCGGGCGGTAGACCGTCAGCGCTTCCGGGAGCTTGTCGAGCGTCACGCCGCCCGCCACCTCCGTGGCCTCGCCGTCGTACGCGAGAAGGGTGCCCGGCGCTACGTCGTCCACCTGGAGACGGTGGACCAGGACCCCCGCGTGAGCGGGGGATCGCGTCAACGGGCCCGCCACGGCCGCCGCCAGGAGGCGCAGCGCCGGCCCCCGTCCGCCGTGCACCACCCGTACGTCGAGCCGTCCGTCCGCCAGATCGAGCCGACGGGCCGGTACGAGACCCGAGCGGTGGTAGGTGCCGTTGCCCGCGAACAGCAGCCACAACGGGCGCCGTCCGCCCTGGAGTTGAGTTTCCAGGGGATGGTGGTCGGCGCGCAGCACCCGTACCGCCGCGAGCACCCCGGCCGGCCAGTCACCGATCCGGTCGGACCAGCGCTCCCGTTCACGCACCAGCTCCGGGTAGACGCCCAGGCTGCAGTTGTTGAGGAAGACTCCCTCCTGGTCCCCGGACCGGAACCGCCCCACGTCCACGCGCACCGCCTCGCCCCGCCGTACCGCCCGGCCGACGTCCTGGGCGTCCTTGACACCCAGGTCGAGCGTGAAGTGGTTGAGCGTGCCGCCGGGCAGTACCGCGAGCGGCCGTCCACGGCGCAGGGCGATCCCGGCGGCCGTGTTCACCGTGCCGTCGCCGCCGCACACGCCGAGCACCTGACAGCGGGCCGCCGCCTTCTCCAGTTCGTCCCGAAGGTCCTCCGGCGCGCACTCCACGATCTCCGCCAGCGGCAGCGCGTCCTCCAGGGCGCGGACCCGGTCCGCGGTGCCCGCCGCCGTGTTCGCCACCAGGATCAGACCCTCGCCGTCGGGCAGCGCCGGGACCGTGGCGTGCGGCCGGGCCGGGGGCGCGGAGCGGTCGCGGGTCGGCACGAGCCTCCGTACGGCGAACGCGGCGCCCGCGCCCAGGACCGCGCCGGCCAGCACGTCACTGGGGAAGTGGACGCCGGTGTAGACCCGGGACATCGCCACCGAGAAGGCGACCGGCGCCACCACTGCCCCCAGGCCCCGGGACTCCAGGGCGACCCCGGTCGCGAAAGCGGCCGCCGACGCCGCGTGACCGGACGGGAACGACGTGGTGATCGGCTGCCGCTTCAGCTGCCTGGCCAGCGGTACGGGGTCCAGAACGGGGCGTGGGCGGCGTACCGAGCGCTTGCCGACCGTGTTGATCGTCGCGGAGGCCACGGCGAGGGAGACGAGGCCCCGGGCGGCGGCCCGGCGGGCCCGGGGGCTCCCGGTGACCGCCAGGGCGGCGGCTGTCGCGAACCACAGGACGCCGTGGTTCGCGCTGCGGCTCAGCCTCGGCAGGACGGGCTCGGCACCCGGCCAGTGCAGGGTGGCGGAGGCCTCGAACACCCGGGAGTCGAGATTCAGCAGGTGCTTGCGCAGGGCGTGGCGGCCGGGCTGCGGAATGGTGAAGTCGAAGTCTGCGGTCATGCACCTCTGGGTACCCTGAAGTGAGCCTGCTTGTCTTGTCGGACGAGTCCTTCGCGGTCGTCGGCCGCACGAGTCAGGGGGCTTTCGCAAGGTCGTGGGCGAGAGGGAAGTCGTATGCGTCTGCTGCTGATCCGGCACGGTCAGACCCCGTCGAACGTGAAGCACCTGCTGGACACCGCGGTTCCGGGGCCCGGACTGACCGAGCTGGGGGAGCGGCAGGCCGAAGCGCTGCGGGAGGCGCTCGCGGGCGAGGACATCGACGCGCTGTACGCCTCCACCCTGACCCGTACGCAACTGACCGCGGCCCCGATGGCAGGGGCGCGCGGCCTCGACGTACAGATACGCGACGGCATTCGTGAGGTGTCCGCCGGGGACCTGGAGATGCTGCCCGGCGACTCCGAGACCGCGCACACGTACATGACCACTTTGTTCGCGTGGTCGGCCGGTGACACGGAGCCGCGGATGCCGGGCGGGGAGAACGGCGTAGAGGTGCTCGGGCGGTTCGACGCGGTCGTCGCGGAGGCCGCCGACAGCGGGGCCGGCACGGTCGCGATGGTCAGCCACGGTGCCGTGATCCGGATGTGGACGGCCGCTCGCGCGGACAACGTCGACGTGCCCTACGCCGCCGAGCACCGGCTCGACAACACCGGCGTGGTCGTCCTGGAGGGCTCGCCGGAAGACGGCTGGAAGGCCCTGTCCTGGGCCGGCGCGGTCGTCGCGGTGGCCGGGCCGGGTACGGGCAGCGGGCCGGCGGGGGAAGCGCTGCACGGTTAGAGCCTGTCGCTGGATCACGCCTGGGCGCGGGGTGTGGCACGCACTTCCCCGGAGGGGCCCAGCGGCGTTGCCGTCGGTTGCCGGCTCCCCCGCTCTCGACCGCGCTCAAGCCGGGAACCTCCATCGCGTGACGCCCTCCTCCGCCGTGCAGCCGCACCCACCACACCCCGCTCACCTGACCCGATGAGGCGCCGCAGCCTGAAGCCGGCGTGATCCGGACGCCAGGCCCCAGCCGCGTGCGGTCACGCGCGCGTGACCGCACGCGGCGGTGCGGGTCTGCGTTTATGGGTTTGCCCGAGGTCGTGGTCGGCCCGCAGAATGCGTCCTCATGGGACACCTCGAAGCAGCGCACCTTGAGTACTACCTTCCCGACGGGAGGGCGCTGCTCGGCGATGTTTCGTTCCGGGTGGGCGAGGGGGCCGTCGTGGCCCTCGTGGGCCCCAACGGCGCCGGGAAGACGACTCTGCTGCGGCTGATCTCCGGCGAACTGAAACCGCACGGCGGGACCGTCAACGTGAGCGGCGGGCTCGGCGTGATGCGCCAGTTCGTGGGCTCCGTACGGGACGAGACGACCGTACGGGACCTGCTCGTCTCGGTCGCCACACCACGGATCCAGGAGGCCGCCAAGGCGGTCGACCTGGCCGAGCACGGCATGCTGACCGTCGACGACGAGGCGGCCCAGCTCCAGTACGCGCAGGCGCTCTCCGACTGGGCCGAGGCGCGCGGCTACGAGGCCGAGACCCTGTGGGACATGTGCACCACGGCCGCGCTCGGAGTGCCGTACGAGAAGGCCCAGTGGCGGCTGGTGCGCACGCTGTCCGGCGGTGAGCAGAAGCGGCTGGTGCTGGAGGCGCTGCTGCGCGGCACGGACGAGGTGCTGCTGCTCGACGAGCCCGACAACTATCTCGACGTACCGGGCAAGCGGTGGCTGGAGGAGCGGCTCGCGGAGACCCGTAAGACGGTGCTCTTCGTCTCCCACGACAGGGAGTTGCTCTCCCGGTCCGCCCAGAAGATCGTGTCCGTCGAACCCGGGCCCGCCGGCGCGGACGCGTGGGTGCACGGCGCAGGGTTCGCCACCTATCACGAGGCGCGGCGTGAACGGTTCGCGCGCTTCGAGGAGTTGCGGCGGCGCTGGGACGAGAAGCACGCCCAGCTGAAGAAGCTGGTGCTGAACCTCCGTCAGGCGGCTTCCATCAGCCATGAGTTGGCATCCCGCTATCAGGCCGCGCAGACCAGGCTGCGGAAGTTCGAGGAGGCGGGGCCGCCGCCCGAGCCGCCGCGCGAGCAGGACATCACCATGCGACTCAAGGGCGGCCGTACCGGCGTAAGGGCCGTCACCTGCAAGGGACTTGAGCTCACCGGGCTGATGCAACCCTTCGACCTGGAGGTCTTCTACGGCGAACGGGTCGCCGTACTCGGCTCCAACGGCTCCGGCAAGTCGCACTTCCTGCGGCTGCTCGCCGGGGAGACCGTGAACCACGCGGGCGAGTGGAAGCTCGGGGCGCGGGTCGTGCCCGGGCACTTCGCGCAGACGCACGCCCATCCCGAGCTGGAGGGCCGTACGCTCCTCGACATCCTGTGGGGTGAGCACTCCCAGGACCGGGGCGCCGCCATGTCCCGGCTGCGCCGCTACGAGCTGACCGCCCAGGCCGAGCAGCGTTTCGAGCGGCTCTCCGGGGGGCAGCAGGCCCGTTTCCAGATCCTGCTTCTGGAACTGGAGGGCGTCACGGCGCTGTTGCTGGACGAGCCGACGGACAACCTGGACCTGGAGTCCGCCGAGGCCCTCCAGGAGGGGCTGGAGGCGTTCGAAGGCACGGTTCTCGCCGTCACGCACGACCGTTGGTTCGCTCGTTCGTTCGATCGCTATCTGGTTTTCGGCAGCGACGGGCGGGTCCGTGAGACCCCGGAGCCGGTGTGGGACGAGCGACGGGTGGAGCGGGCGCGGTAGGGGCTTCGCCCGAGCGGCCACGGGTACCCGGGCCGTATCGAAGGACTCTACGGAGCAGGGGTGCCACCATGAACGGAGTCGACCCGGGCCGGCTGGACGACCAGCAGCTGATGAAGGAGCTGGAGACGATCCACCGCACCCGCCACGACACGCTGCTGCACGGCTCGAACGACGCGCTGCGCGCCCACAACGGCCGTATGGCGCAGTTGGAGGGCGAGTACCTGCGCCGCCATCCGCGCCGCCCGATCGCCGCGGGCCGTACCCGTGAGGGCGCCCGGGACCGGGACTGCACGCAGGAGTCAGAGAAGTGACCGGTGCCGCTGCCGGGAGCCCGACGGCTCCCGGAGCGGCACCAGCGGCGGCGGTGACTCTCAGCGGCGCACCGGGGGTCGAATCCCGTGCCGATGGGCCGCGACCGCCGCGACGGGGGCGAGGCTGCCGGTGGCCGGAGGCCTCAGCCGGCGGTCCTCTTGCCGAACTCGGCCACTAGTGCCTCGCAGAATGCCTTCAGATCGTCGGGTTTGCGGCTGGTGATCAGGATGTTGGGCCCGTGGTCGCAGATCCGCACCTGCTCGTCCACCCAGTCGCCGCCCGCGTTGCGGATGTCGGTGCGCAAACTCGGCCACGACGTGAGCACCCGGCCGCGCACGACGTCCGCCTCCACGAGTGTCCACGGGGCGTGGCAGATCGCGGCGACCGGAAGGCCCCGGTCGAAGAAGTCCCGGACGAGAGCGACGGCACGCTCGTCCGTGCGCAGGAAGTCCGGGTTGGCCACGCCGCCGGGCAGCACCAGCCCGTCGAAGGACTCGGCCGGTGCCTCGCCGGCCACCTCGTCCACGGGAAAGGTGTCCGCCTTGTCGAGATGGTCGAAGGCCTGAATCTCACCCCGCTCCGTCGACACGAGCACGGGTTCCCCGCCCGCGTCGGCCACCGCCTGCCACGGCTCGGTGAGTTCGATCTGTTCGACGCCCTCGGGGGCGGTCAGAAAAGCGATACGCATGTGTCTCGGTGTCCCTTCTTCAGGCGGGGGCGGGGCCCGACGTTCCCGGCATGCCCCGGAGACTGTCCGGCGCGGCCCGGCTGATGTCGGCGAGCACGGAACCCGGGTCCCGCGACACCGCGAGGTCACCCAGGCTGACCATGCCGACCGGCTTCCCGTGCGAGACGACCGGCAGCCGGCGCACCGCGTGCTCGCGCATCAGCGTGACGGCGGTGGACACCGCCTCGTCGGGACCGATCACCACCGGGTCGGGCGTGCACACCGTCCCGGCACTCACGGTGAGCGGATCGGCGCCCTCCGCCACGGCCCGCACCATGATGTCGCGGTCGGTGAGTACCCCGACCAGCACCCCTTGGTCCGCCACGAGGACATCGCCGATGTCCTCGGCCCGCATCAGCTGCGCCGCGTCGACGAGCGTGGCGCCCGGCGGCACCGCGACGACCCGGGGTGTCATGACGTCCCTGACGAGCTCGGTCATGATCGCGGGTCCCTTCCGGTGGTGCCAGCGGATGCGGAACCGCTCACGACCGCCTCGGCGAGCTTCTGCACGGAGCCGTAGCGGGCGTCCCCGGGAAGCTGCTCCAGAGGCTCGACCAGCGTGTCGGGGGCGTGCCCGGCGCGCATGAGGCGGCGCAGTTCGCGTGGGCCGGCCGGGAAGGACGTACGGCTCAGGAAGCGGGCCAGTTCGAAGCGCACCGTCTCGATCCCGGCCGGCGCTCGGCCGGGAGCCACCGGACCGCCCGCGATCCACGGGTCGTCCTCGGCGGCGGGCTCCGGGTCGTGCCACTCCTCGGTGCGGGTGGGATGGCCGGACCTGAGCAGGCTCTGGACCTCGTGTTTCATCTCGTCGTCGCGATGGGCGCTGACACGGCCGCTGCCTCGTTGCATGACTGCCTCCAGACTTCGAGGGTGCCCGCCGCGTACCCGAGGATCCGCTGCCGACACACCTGCCCGGAGCTTCCCGCGCCCGGACTTCTCCCGGCTCCGCACCCGGACCGCGGGAAATGCCCGTCCCTTCGCCCTGAACCCTGGCGGACCGTCGCGCCCCGGTCGGCCTGGCGTCGTACCGGCCGTTCAGGAGGTGGATCGCGCCGTGCCCGGAGGTGGCCGCGCGTACTCCGGGGCGATTGCCGAACTCGGCGTGGCCGACCGTCTCGAACGCGCACATCTCCACGTGCCGGGACTGGACGCTGCGCCGTTCCGCGGACGCCTCGGACCCGGTGGGGCCGGTTCCCGGCACGGCCCCGGGTGGCGAGCGGACCGTTGATGCCGTCGCCGGGACAGACCGAAGGCCTCCACCACGCCCCAGAAGGAGATACGTAGAGGTGGTTCTGGCCGAGTCACCACGTGGCACCGCGGAAAACCTGTTCGCCGCGCACACCTGTTTACCGCGCAAAGGGCGGGGCAGGCGCACATCAGTGCTTCGGACAGGAGGCACGTCCGTGGGAGCGGCTTACCGCCGGCCCGGATGTGTCTGTCCGGGTGGTGCGCGACCTCCCACGGGGACCCGTCCAACCCAAGCACTCCAAGGGAGTTGCGACGCACCATGCGAACGCAAACGAGTCCGAAGCGCCACCCTCACAACGACGCCCCCGACACCGCGGAGGCGTTCCGCAGGCTTGCGGCGCTTCCTCCCGGCCAGCAGCGTGACACACTCCGGGCGAAGATCGTCGAGGCCTGGCTGCCCATGGCCGCCCGGCTCGCGGGCCGCTTCCGGAGCCGGGGCGAGAGCCTGGACGACCTGCGTCAGGTGGCCGCGCTGGGCCTGGTCAAGGCCGTCGACCGCTACGACCCCGAGCTCGGGAACGCCTTCGAGAGTTACGCCGTACCCACAATCACCGGTGAGATCAAGCGGCACTTCCGTGACCACATGTGGACCCTGCACGTACCGCGCCGGGTCCAGGACCTGCGCAACCGTGTGCGGTTCGCCACCCAGAACCTGTCGCAGACGATCTCGGGCCGCAGGCCCACCGTCGCCGAGATCGCCGAGCACGCCAACATGAGCGAGGAGGACGTCAAGGTCGGTCTGGAGGCGCTGGAGAGCTTCACCGCGCTCTCCCTCGACGCCGAACTGCCCGGCAGCGAGGACGGATACTCCCTCAGCGACGCGCTCGGCGCACCCGACCCGGCCCTCGACATCGTCATCGACCGCGAGGCCGTCAAGCCGCGGCTGCGGGCGCTGCCCGAGCGTGAACGTGCCATCCTCTACATGCGGTTCTTCGGGGACATGACGCAGAGCCGCATCGCCGAGCAGCTCGGCATCTCCCAGATGCATGTCTCCCGCCTGATCAGCCGCTCCTGCAACCGGCTGCGGGACCAGGTCATGAAGGACGCGGCCTGACCGACCGGTCCGGGGCCGTTCACCGCCAACTCGTGTACGGCCGAGGCGGTATGACGAGAGAACATGTCCGTCGTCCGCGCCTCCGCCGTCGAGAGCGCCGGCCGGGTGCTGCGGAAGCAGGGGAAGCATCCCGTGTACGACGCCGTCGCGGGCCGGCGGTTCACACGGCAGGGACGTCACGTTCGCAGGCCCGGAATCGGTACGCCGGTCGCGTGGTGGCCGAAGGCGTCCGGGGCGTCGGGACGCACGTACGGCGCGGGGGAGCCCACCCGGCGACGACCAGGGGACAGTCTGCAGGATCCTGTGCCGCGACCGCTCCTACCGCGCCGCGCTCAGGGAGCTGGAACAGCTCGGCACCGCCTGCGCACCAGGCTTGTCGTCGACCGGTCGTCCGGCATCGTCATACAGGTCCTGGGCTGTGACGCCGGCGACGCCTTCGCCGTCCAGCGCCGTATCTCGCAGGGCGTCAACCGCAAACTGTCCGGGGGTACCGCGCATGTTGTCGCCCGGCGCGGACGCGGTCCGGAGGGGGAGCCGGTCTCCCTGTCGGACCGACGCCCGGTCCAGGGACGGACGAGGGCGGGCGGGCCCGGGCATCTTCACCCGCTCGGGCGCGCCCGTCCCGCGAATGGGGCCCGGCCGCGCGCGCTCCGCCGCCGGTCGGGCTGTGATGGGCTGCGGGGCATCACCCGACGTGCCCCGCTGCCGTCGCTCGAAGGAGCCCCGCCATGCGCCGCACCGCCCGTGTCCTGTCCGCCGCCGCCCTGGCCGGTGCCGCCCTGGGCACCGCCGCCTCGGCGGCGTCCGCGGACGCCGCCGGGGAGGTCAGCCCGGGCACCGTCGGCCCCGGCGGCACCGTCACCGTCTCCGTGGCCTGCGAGGCGACCGGCGGGACCCCGCCCCCGGCCATCGACGCGCACTCCCAGGGCTTCGAGCAGGGCACCGTCCAGCTTCAGCAGGTTCCCGGCAACGGCGACCCGGCGGCCGGACCCGCCTACAGCGGCACCGCGAAGATCGCGCCCGCCGGGACCTTCGAGGGCGGTCAGAACGCGAGCGGGCCCGCATCCGAATGGTCCGCCGACGGTACGTGCCCCGGGCAGGCCGGCGGCGAAGGCAAGACGTGGAAGGCGACGTTCACAGTGACGCGCGACGGCACCGGGACCGGCACGTGCGGCACCGACTCCCACGGAACCGACCCGCAGGGCGTGTCCTCCTGCCCCACGCACACCCCCGCGCCCACTCCCGCTCCGGTGCAGCGCGGGGTGCAGGCTGGGCAGGGCGGCGCCTTCACCGACTCCGTGCCGGCCCTCGTCGCCGGGGGAGTGCTGATCGCGGGCGCGGCCGGGGCCGCAGTACACCGGCTGCGCCGCAGGGCGACGTCCGCACGCGGCTGACCGGGGTGCCGCCCGTGCGGCGTCCGTGACCGGCCCGAGCAGCCGGAACCATCAGCGGCATCGGCGACCGTGCGGAGGCTGGTATGTGGCGAGCGGGTTGTCGGGGGG
>NZ_JAVFVX010000013.1:56757-119692 GCF_033441795.1 Streptomyces sp. ADMS
TCCGGTGTTGCCGGGGACGGGGCTCTTGTACGGCCTGTGTTCGCCGTCGTGCCGGCGGAGGCCGCCGTCTGCGCGGCGGCTGAAGCAACCCGGGCGGGTTCCCATGGGTCCATGTGACTGTGGGTACTCGAAGCCACAAGCAGCACCAGGCACCGCACCAGCAACTGCGCGGAGGTACGTATGCGGCGGACGGATCCCCAGGGGCACGGCCCTGTCCGTTACGGTCCGCCGTTTCCCGGTGACGGACTCCCCGTACTGCCCGAACTGGCCGACGTGCTCGCCGCCGCGGCCGGCCGCCCCGACGCCCAGCCCGCCGGCGGCGGTCCGGCGCTCCTGGACGCGGCCTGCGGCTACTGGGCCCGGCGCGGACTGCCCGCACGGCCCGACCGGTTGGCCGCCGCCCCCGGCGCTCCGGCGCTGCTGCACGCGCTGACCGCCGCGATCGGCGGCGACGTCCTGGTGCCCCGGCCCTGCGCGGCCTGGTGGGCGCCCCAGGTACGGGCGTTGGGCAGATCCGTGTTCCACGTGGGCACGTCGGCCGAGTGCGGGGGCGTGCCGGACCCGTACGCCCTGCTGGAGACCGTACGGAGGGTGCGGGCCGAGGGAGGCGATCCCCGGCTGCTCGTGCTGTCCGTGGCGGACGACCCGACGGCCACCGTGGCGCCGCCCGAACTCCTGCACGAGACCGTCGAGGCCGCCGTCGGCGAGGGACTGCACCTGGTCAGCGACGAGACCTGGCGCGACACCCTGCACCGGCCGCACGACACCGTGCTGCTCAGCCCGGCCGAGATGCTGCCCGACGAGGTCACCGTCGTCACCGACCTGTCCGGCGCGCTGCTGCCGCCGGGCTGGCCCGCCGCCCTCGCCCGCTTCCCCGCGAACGGCTCCGGCGACGCCCTACGCGCGCGCGTGCTCGACGTACTCACCGCGCTCGGCGCCCGGATCGCCGAACCGGTGGCCGCCGCGGCCGGTTACGCGCTCGGCGAGCCCAAGCCGGTCACCGAACGCCTCACCGCCGCCGTACGCCTGCACGCGCGCGTGGCCACCGCCGCGTATCGCGTGGTGATCGCCGCGGGCTGTCTTGCCCAGCCACCGAGGTCCGGCCGCCATCTGTACGTCGATCTCGGCCCCCTGCGCGGTGCGCTCGGCGCCCACGGCGTCGGTGACGCCCAGGAACTGGAGGACTTCCTCACCGCCCGGCTCGGGATGCCCGCGCCGGGCGGCCACCGGTTCGGGGACGACCTCGCGGCGCTGCGCGTCCGGCTCGCCACGGAGGCGCTGCTCGGTGACACACCCGAGGAACGGGCGCAGTCGCTCACATCACCCGAACCCCTGGAACTGCCCCACGTGCGACGTGCGTTGACCCTGTTGGGATCGACCTTCGATGATCTCTGTGACGACGCTCAGCGACGGGAGTCTCCTCGATGACGCAGCAGTCCGAGTCGACCACGAGCACCAGCACCAGCATCAACGCTGACGTGCTTCAGCCGCCGCACGGGCACCGGGTGTGGCCGCGGTCCTTCGCCGATCGGCTGACCGCCCCGTTGCCCGGCCTCAGGGGCATGGCCAGATTCGCCAGAGAGGGCGCGCTACGGCCGACCCCGGAGGGCCTCGCCGACATCCCGCGCCTGCCCTTCGAACCCGGCCCGCTGCCCCGCGTGGACGCGCGCACGCTCGCCGTCTCCTGGGCGGGGCACGCCAGTTGGGTGGTCCGAATCGGAGGGCTCACCGTCCTCACGGACCCCGTCTGGTCCCGCCGCATCCTGGGCACACCGGCCCGGATCACCCCTGTGGGCGTCGCCTGGAGCGCGCTGCCGCGCATCGACGCCGTCGTCATCAGCCACAACCACTACGACCACCTGGACGCCCCGACCCTGCGCAGACTCCCGCGCGACACCCCGGTGTTCGTGCCGGCCGGGCTCGGCCGCTGGTTCAGGCGCCGCCGGTTCACCCACGTCACCGAGCTGGACTGGTGGGAGACGGCCGAACTGGGCGGCGTCCGCATCGACTTCGTACCGGCCCACCACTGGTCCAAGCGCGGCCTCACCGACACCTGCCGCACCCTGTGGGGAGGCTGGGTGCTCACCGACCTGGACGGACAGCGCGTCTACTTCGCGGGCGACACCGGGTACGGCCACTGGTTCGCCCGCATCGGGCAGCGCTACCCGGGCATCGACCTCGCGCTGCTGCCGATCGGCGCGTACAACCCGCGGTGGTGGCTCAGCGACGTCCACTGCGACCCGGAGGAGGCGGTCCGGGCCGCCGTGGACCTCGGCGCGCGCCGGATGGCGCCCATGCACTGGGCGACCTTCGTCCTGTCGGCCGAGCCGGTCCTCGAACCGCTGACGCGGGTGCGGGCGGCCTGGGAGAGGGCCGGTCTGGCCCGTGAGGACCTGTGGGACCTGCCGGTGGGCGGTTCGCGGGTGCTGGCCTGACGCGATGCGCGGGCGGGAAGGGTGCCGAGCACGGTCGGATGCGCGGGCGGGAGACGCACGGAACGGCCCTGCCGCGCGGGTCCCGGCCCGGGCCCCGGGTCCGGCCCTGCCGCCCGCTCAGGCCGCTCCGCGGACTCCGCGCACCCGCCGCCACACGCTCGGCGCCGCGCTGATCGCCAGCGTCAGCGCGACCACCGCCACCACGCCCTCCCAGGGCTCGTCGAAGAGCGAACCACCGAGCACGCCGATCAGCTGATACGTCGCGGCCCAGGCCAGGCAGGCCGGGACGTCACCGCGTGCGAAGCGGCGCACCGGCCACTTCGCCAGCAGGCAGGCCAGCATCACCGGGAGACGTCCGGCCGGCACCAGCCGGGACAGGACCAGGACGGTCACCCCGTTCTCGCTCAGCTTCTCCTGGGCCTGCGCGAGACGGTCCTCGGGTGCCCGCGACCGGATCGCGGCCAGCCAGCGCGAACCGTTCTTCGAGCCCATCCCGCGCCGGCCCAGCCAGTACAGCGCCACATCGCCGAGGAACGCGGCCAGCGAGGCCACCGCGAACACCAGAACCATGGCGAGCGGCGCGGCCTGGTGGAAGGCCACCACGGCCGCCGAACTCACCAGCGCCCCCGTCGGCACCACCGGCACCAGAGCCCCGATCAGCACCAGCAGGAACAGCGTCGGATAGCCGATCGCCTGCTGGGCCGATCCCTGCCCCGAGGTCGCCGCGGCGGCCAGGACCACGGTCACGGCGCGACCTCCAGGCGCACGCTCTCCCCGTGTGCCAGTCGGTACACCTTGACCGCGGGCGTACGCTCCGCCGCAAGGCGCACGAACTCCTCGCCCGGCGCATGGAACTCATGGGGGCGCACGGCGTCCATCCCGATCGGCCAGTACGTGCCGTAGTGCACCGGCACCGCGCTGCGCGGGGCCAACCGGGCGAGGGCCTCGGCCGCCCGCTCCGCGTTCAGATGCCCCTCTCCGAGGAACGGCCCCCAGCCGCCCACCGGCAGCAGCGCCGCGTCGACCTGTCCGACCTCCTCGGCCATCGACGCGAACAGGCCCGTGTCCCCGGCGAAATACGTCCGCGCCTCGCCCTCGATCACATAGCCGAGCGCGGGAGCCCGCTGCGGTCCCAGGTTCAGCCGCCGCCCGTCGTGGTGCGCGGACACGGCCCGTACGACCAGGCCCCCGACCTCCGTGCGGTCCCCCGGCGCCACTTCCGTGATCCGCAGATGTGCCAGTCGGCGCGACAGACCCGGCACCGCCTTCGGCGCGCCCCGGGGCACGATCAGGCGCACGCCCGGCGCGAGGCGCGCGAGCGAGGGCACGTGGAGATGGTCGGAGTGCAGATGGGAAACGAGCGCCACGTCCGCGCGCCATGCGCCGGGCGGCGGCAACTCGCCCCGGCGACGGCGCAGATGGGCGAGCCGGCGCACGAACAGGGGATCGGTGAGCACACGTACGCCCGAGTCCGCGACCGTACAGGTGGCGTGCCCCCACCACGTGATGTCCACCGGCACCCCTTTGCCTCCTTCGCGCGACTCCCCGAAGACTACGGGCAGGAGTAGGGTCGGCGGGAAACCCGGGGCGAGTGGGGAAACCCTGAGGTGAACGGGGAAGCCCGGAGCTGAGGGGGACCGCCATGGGACACGCGCACGCCGCCGCAGGCCTGCCCGGCCCGGTACCGCGGGTGACCGCGATCGCCAGTCTGACGGCGCTGGAGGAGCTGGACGAGGAGCCCTTCCTCGTCGACTCCCGCAGCCAGCACGCGATGTGCGCCCGCTGGGCCGCAGAGCGCGGCTATGTCGTCAGCCGGGAGCTGCTCGTACGGGGTCTGCGCCCCGACCACTGCGCTCTGTGGGACGGCGTCGAAGCGGGCCTCGACCTCTTCGTGGCGCCGAGCCGGCGGGTTCTGGAGCAGGCGCTGACCTCGGTCGACGAGTTCACCGCGGAGTGCGCCCGGCGCGGGGTGCGGGTGGAGACGGTGGGCCGCGCGGAACCGTCGTACGACGCCCAGATGAAGGCCCGGGTCCACCGACGCCTGTCCATGCCGACCGCCGGGTACGACGGCCGCTGAACCTTCACCGAGGGCACGCCTGGCTCGTCCCGCCCGTTGTGGCAGGGTGGGCACAGGCCAGCAGTGGGGACGGGCCGGGACGTGAGGTGTGCGGGACGTGGGTGCGGGGCGCTGGCGGCGGATCGCCAGCCAGATCGGGCGGAGCGTCGCGGTGTGGGCCGTGTCGACGCTCACGATGCTGGTGCTCGCCGGCATCCTGCCGGACTTCCAGATCCGCACCGGTGACGGCGACAGTGCCACCCGGATCGCGGTCACCGCGGCCCTGGGCGCCGGCGCCTTCGGGCTGCTGTCGGCCCTGGCCTGGCCGGTACTGATCCGGTTGATGCTGCTCGTGCCCGCCCTCGTACTCGGTCTGCTGGTCTTCTTCCTGAACGGCGGTCTGCTGCTCGTCGCGCTGCGGCTGACGCCTGCCGACCGCCCCGAGGCGGCCCCGGAGACCGCGGTGGTGGTCGCCGCAGTGATGTCCGCCGTGGCCTCCGCGACCGGCGCGGCACTGGCCGTACGGGACGACGACGCCTACCGCAGACGGCTCTACCGTCTCGCCGACCGACGCGGCACCGCACGAAGGTTCAAGGGCCCCAGCACGCCCGGCGTGCTGTTCCTGCAGCTCGACGGCGTCGGCCACGACGTCCTGGTGCGGGCCGTGGAGAAGGGGCTGATGCCGACCGTGGCGGGCTGGCTGGGTGCCACCCACCGGCTCACCCCCTGGCGCGCCGACTGGTCCAGCCAGACCGGCGCCAGCCAGCTCGGCATCCTGCACGGCACCAACCACGACATCCCGGCCTTCCGCTGGTACGAGAAGGACAGCGGGGAGGTCATGGTCTGCAACCGGCCCAGCAGCGCCGCGGAACTCCAGCGCCGGGCCGTCGAACGCACCGGCGACGGCGGACTGCTCACCGTCGACGGGGCCAGCCGGGGCAACCTCTTCAGCGGCGGCGCTGACGAGCAGGCCCTCGTGCTGTCCATCGCGGGGCGGCGGCGCGGCCGGGAGAACCGTTCCCGCGCGGGCTACTTCGCGTACTTCTCCGACCCTGCCAACGCCGTCCGCACCGCCCTGTCCTTCGTCGCCGAGGTCGGCCGCGAGATCGCCCAGTCGACGGCGGCCCGCATGCGGAAACGGCGCCCGCGGGTCGCGCGCGGCGGGCTCTACCCCTTCATCCGCGCCTTCGCGACCGTCGTCGAGCGGGACGTGGTCGTCGCCGCCGTGACGGGGGACATGCTCGCCGGACGCACCGCCGTCTACGCCGACCTGGTCGCCTACGACGAGGTCGCCCACCACTCCGGGCCGCACAGCCGCGACACCGAGAAGGTGCTCCGACGCCTCGACCGTTCCCTCGCGTTGATCGCGAACGTCGCCGAACACGCCCCGCGCCCGTACCGGACCGTCCTCCTCTCCGACCACGGGCAGAGTCCCGGCGAGACCTTCCGGGGGCGGTACGGGCTCAGCCTCGGTGACCTGGTCCGGGCCGGCTGCGGGCTGCCCGTGCCGCGCAGGGCGCGGCGCACCCACAGCGGGGCCGAGGCCCGGGCCGCCGTACGCGCCGCCCTGCGCCGGCCCGTCGAGGAGAACGGCGGACACCATGTGCCCACCGGCCGCCGCTCCGAACCGCTGGTGCTCGCCTCCGGCAACCTCGGGCTCATCTCCTTCCCGGACGTGCATCACCGCATGACCAAGGAGGAGATCGACGCGCGCCATCCCGCCCTGCTCACCACCCTCGCCAACCATCCCGGCGTCGGCTTCGTCCTCGTCCGCAGCGAGGAGCACGGAGGGGTGGTGCTGGGCGCGCACGGCGCGGAGATCCCGGTGGATGGGCTGGACTCGCTGGACGACGAACACGGCAGTCCGCTGGCCGACTTCGGGCCCGGCGCGGCGAGCGCGGTGCGCCGTACGCACTCCTTCCCGCACACCGCCGACATCATGGTCAACTCCTGGTACGACCCGGCCGAGGGCGAGGTGCTCGCCTTCGAGGAACAGATCGGCTCGCACGGCGGGCTCGGCGGCGCCCAGGGCAGGCCCTTCCTGCTGGCACCGGTCGCGTTGTCGGCGGCGGTCGAGGAGGGGGAGGAGCTGGTGGGCGCCGAGCACGTCCACCGCGTACTGCGGCGCTGGCTGCGCGAGTGCAACGGGCCGCAGGTGCCGCTGGGGGCTCCCCGGGACCCTTCGGACCAGCGGGCCGCCTGAGCGCGGGCCGTCCGGAATCCGGCTGCGCTCCTCCGCCTCCGTACTCACCTGCCGGTCACCGAGATCGCCGAACGGGTCCGGGTGTATGGGCGCGGCGGAACCGTGCTGCAGCCGGGCACCGGCCCGTGGCGGGGGGCGTCGCGAGCACGCCTGTCCGCTTCCGCAGGGTGCTCGACTGCCGTTCACCGCCCGTGGGTCGGTCTTTCGCGTGCAGTGAGCCGGAAGTGAGCCGGAGTGTGATCGGATGGGGGTACGGAACCCCGGCATCGGGACCACACGCGAAAGGAAGAACCGTGGCTACCACGCGCTCTGCACACACCGTCTGGGAAGGCAACCTGCTGGAGGGCAACGGCGTTGTCACCTTCGACTCCTCCGGGGCCATCGCCGAGCAGCCCGTGACGTGGGCGTCGCGCGCCCAGGACGCGAACGGCAGGACCAGCCCCGAGGAGCTGATCGCCGCCGCCCACTCCAGCTGCTTCTCCATGGCGTTCTCGCACGCCCTCGCGGGCGCCGGAACCCCGGCCACCAAGCTCGTGACCTCGGCCGACGTCTCCTTCCAGCCGGGTGAGGGCATCACCGGCATCCACCTCACGGTGGAGGGCACCGTGCCGGGCCTGGAGGAGGACGCCTTCGTCGCCGCAGCCGAGGACGCCAAGGAGAACTGCCCGGTCAGCAAGGCCCTGACCGGTACGGCGATCACGCTGTCGGCGAAGCTCGCCTGACGTTTCGCACGCCCCCTGCCGCGCTCCTCGTTCCGAGGTGCGCGGCATCGTCGTTTCCGGGTACCCGGTCCGGAGGAAGGATTGACAAGAAGGCACTCAAGTTTTGTGGTGGAGGGCGGGAAGCGTCCTGGCGGAAGGGGACAGCTATGGCACGTGCGGTGGGAATCGATCTGGGGACCACGAACTCGGTGGTGGCCGTGCTGGAGGGCGGTGAGCCCACCGTCGTCGCGAACGCCGAGGGAGCGAGGACCACACCGTCCGTCGTGGCCTTCGCGAAGAACGGCGAGGTGCTCGTCGGGGAGGTCGCCAAGCGGCAGGCCGTGACGAACGTGGAGCGCACGGCCCGCTCCGTCAAGCGGCACATGGGCGACGGGCACTGGCGGTTCCCCGACCAGGGGTCCGTGGACGGCACCAGCTACCGAGCCCAGGAACTCTCCGCGCGCGTCCTGCAGAAGCTGAAGCGGGACGCGGAGGCGTACCTCGGCGAGGACGTGTCGGACGCGGTCATCACGGTGCCGGCGTACTTCGACGACGCCCAGCGGCAGGCCACCAAGGAGGCCGGGGAGATCGCCGGTCTGAAGGTGCTGCGGATCATCAACGAGCCGACCGCCGCGGCCCTCTCCTACGGTCTCGACCGGGGCGAGGAGCAGACCGTGCTCGTCTTCGACCTGGGCGGCGGCACCTTCGACGTGTCGCTCCTGGAGATCGGCGACGGAGTCATCGAGGTCAAGGCGACCAACGGCGACACCCAACTCGGCGGCGACGACTGGGACCAGCGGATCGTCGACCACCTCGTCAAACGCTTCAGGGGGCAGCACGGCATCGATCTCGGCGGCGACAAGATGGCGCTGCAGCGGCTCCGGGAGGGAGCCGAGAAGGCGAAGATCGAGCTGTCGAGCTCGTCCGAGACGACCGTCAACCTGCCCTACATCACCGCTTCCGCCGAGGGCCCGCTGCACCTCGAAGAGAAGCTGACGCGCTCTCAGTTCCAGGAGCTCACCGCCGACCTGCTCGATCGCTGCAGGACCCCCTTCAACCAGGCGATCAAGGACGCGGGTGCACAGCTCGCCACGATCGACCATGTGATCATGGTCGGCGGTTCGACCCGGATGCCCGCCGTCACCGAACTGGTCAGGGAACTCACCGGCAAGGACCCGCACAAGGGCGTCAACCCGGACGAGGTGGTCGCGCTGGGTGCCACACTCCAGGCGGGTGTCATCCGCGGTGATGTGAAGGACGTCCTGCTCCTCGACGTCACCCCGCTGTCCCTCGGTATCGAGACCAAGGGCGGCATCATGACCAAGCTCATCGAGCGCAACACCACGATCCCGACCCGGCGTTCGGAGATCTTCACGACGGCCGCCGACAACCAGCCCTCGGTCGGCATCCAGGTCTACCAGGGCGAACGTGAAATCGCCGCGTACAACAAGAAGTTGGGCGTCTTCGACCTCACCGGGCTGCCGCCGGCGCCGCGAGGCGTCCCGCAGATCGAGGTCGCCTTCGACATCGACGCCAACGGGATCATGCATGTCTCGGCGAAGGACCTGGCCACCGGCCGGGAACAGAAGATGACCGTCACGGGCGGCTCCGCGCTCCCCAAGAACGACATCGACCGCATGATGCGCGAGGCCGAGCAGTACGCCGACGAGGACCACAGGCGCCGGGAGGCGGCCGAGACGCGCAACCAGGCCGAGCAACTCGTCTACCAGACCGAGAAGTTCGTACGGGACAACGAGGAACGGGTGCCGACGGACGCGAAGTCCGAGGTCGCGGAGGCCGTTGCCGAGGTGAAGGGGCTGCTCTCCGGGGAGACCGACATCAGCGCACTGCGGGCGGGTGTCGAGAAGCTTGCCACCGTCAGCCAGCGGATGGGGCAGGCGATGTATGCGCAGCAGGCTCCGCCGGAGGACAGCGGTACCGGGCATACCTCGGCGGGGGAGGACGAGGGGGTGGTGGATGCGGAGATTGTTGATGACGAGCGGGAAGAGGGGGGTGCCGAGAGGGGGAAGCGGGTGTAGGCGGTGGTGCGGCCTGCGGGATCGCCGGGGTTGATCGCGCAGATCCCCGCGCCCTCCAAGGGGCGCGGCACCGCACGCCCGTTCAGGGTTTCCGCGCGACCCCCGCGTACACCGGCACGACTCCCTCCGCCTGGGCCGCGACGTCCTCCGGGTCCGGGTGCCAGCCGTAGACCGGGATCACGCCGGGGCCCAGCAGTTCCAGGCCGTCGAAGAAGCGGTGGAACTCGGCGAGTGAGCGGGGGAAGGAGGGGGTGCCGCTGCGCCGGAAGTGTTCTGCCGCCTTCGTCACGGCCTCGGGACTGAGGTCCGGGGTGACCTGGGACACGATCAGGTAGCTGCCCGGCGCGAGCGCGTCGACGTACTCCTTGAGCAGGCCGCGCACATCGTCGCCGTCGGCGTCGTCGCCCAGGTAGTGGGTCAGCGAGACCAGCGACAGGGCGACGGGCCGGGAGAAGTCCAGGGAATCCGCGGCCAGGCGCAGGATCGTCCCGGGGTCGCGGGCGTCGGCGTGCACGTAGTCGGTCGTGCCCTCGGGCGTGCCGTGCAGCAGGGCCTGCGCGTGCCGCAGGACGACCGGGTCGTTGTCCGCGTACACCACCTTGGACTCGGGGGCGACGCACTGGGCCACCTGGTGCAGGTTCGGCTCGGTCGGGATGCCCGTGCCGATGTCCAGGAACTGGCGGATCCCGGCCTCGGCGGCGGTCCGCGTCGCCCGCTGCATGAACCGGCGGTTGGCGCGCGCGCCGCGCAGCACCGTACTGTCCACGGCGAGGATCTGAGAGCCGGCTCCTCGTCCACCGGGTAGTTGTCCTTGCCGCCGAGCCACCAGTCGTAGACCCGGGCGGGGTGGGGTCTGCTGGTGTCGATACGGGTGGGCGCGCCCTCGGGTGCGGTCATGCGGTGTGTGCTCCTCAAGTCCCGTGTGTTCGTGGTGCAGTTCCCGAGGTCGGTCCGGTGGATCAGCGGATCAGTAGCCGTCGCGGTACTCGGCGATGATCTCCTTGGTGCGCTGGGCCGACGCGGCACCCGCCGTCATGTGGTCCAGGACCTCCAGATGCGAGGCGACCTCCCGGCGGGAGTCCAGATAGAGCGCACCGGTCAGATACTCGGTGTAGACCATGTCGGGCAGTTCCGGCTCGGCGAAGCGGAACAGCTCGAAGGGCGCCGACGTGCCCGGGTGCGGGCCGTCCCTGAACTCGGCGACCTGGATGGTGACATGGCCGCTCTCCGACGCGTCGAGAAGCCGGTCCAGCTGGTCGCGCATGACCTCGCCACGGATGCTCACCGGCCGCCGCAGTACCGTCTCGTCGATGATCACCCAGAGATGGGGCGGATGTTCGCGGGTCAGCAGCTTCTGCCGGGCCATGCGCAGCGACACATGCCGCTCGACCGCCTCGGGGCCGGCGTGGCCGATCGTCCCGGCCTCCATGACGGCGCGTGCGTACTCCGTGGTCTGCAACAGGCCGGGCACGAAGTGCGGTTCGTAGGAGCGGATCAGCCGGGCGGACCCCTCCAGGCTCACATGCAGACTGAACCAGTCCGGCAGGACGTCGGAGAACCGCTGCCACCAGCCGGGCTCGTTCGCCTCCTCGGCCAGGTCCACGAAGACTGCCACCTCGTCCTCGGGCACACCATACGCCGTCAACAGCACGTGCACGTACGGGACTTTGAGGGAGACCTCGGCCATTTCCATCCGCCGTACGGTCGCCGAGGCCACCCGTAGGACCCGCGCGGCCTCTTCCCGTTTCAGTCCGGCCGCCTCGCGAAGCTCCTGGAGCCTTCTCCCGAGCACCACCTGGCCGACGGTGGGCGCAGCCCGCCGCTCACTCACGCCACGCCTCCCCTACGCGCCGAAGCAACAGCGAGCAGTGTGTCACGTGCCGCTGTCGGCCCGACAGGTTCGAGCCACGGCGATTACCCGGGAGGTAATCGACCCCTGCGGGCCCGCGCGGAAGAGTGGTGGCAACGGGTTCCGGGGCGGCGCACTCCGGTCCGGAACCCGGGTTTCCGCTGGTCGCCGCTCAACCGCGACCCCAATCTCGACCTCAACCTCGACGGAGGGTGATCCGCCATGTCCGCACCCCAGCTCGCCGCACTCGCCGCCCGGACCGCCGAACCGCACGTGATGCTGCGCCGCTTCCTGGCGCTGGACGCACTGGTGACCGGAACGAACGCGGTCGCCTATCTGCTGGCGGCCGGTCCGCTCGCCCGCTTCCTGGGCGTCGGCTCAGGGCTGTTGCTCGGACTCGGCCTGGTCCTGGCCGTGTACGCCGGGGCCGTCGGCGGGCTGGCCTCGCGCAGGCAGCCCTCCGCACTGCCGGTGCGGGTGGTCATCGAGGTCAACCTCGCCTGGGCGGTGCTCAGTTGCGTCGCGCTGATTCTGTGGCTCACCCCGAGCACTGCCGGGACCGTGTGGGCGCTGTTGCAGGCGGCCGTCGTGGCCGGGTTCGCCGTGCTGCAGCACGTGTCCTTGAAAGCCCGTCAACTCATCGTCGAGTGAAGGTACTTGACTGTCGCCGGGTCGGCCGGGAGGAGCGTCTCGATGGCCAGCTCGGCGACGGTGACATCCATCGGGGTGTTGAAGGTCGAGATCGAGGAGATGAAGGAGAGCAGCCTGCCCTCGTGCTCGATCCGCATCGGCAGCGCGAACGCGGACGCCGGGTCGTCCGTCCGGGCCGTCGGGCTCTCCTCCGTCTCCGGTACCGGGTACGCGGCGACCTCCTCGTACAGCGCGCGCAGCGGTGCCGAGCGGTGCAGGGCGATCTGGCGTTCCATCTGGGCGAGCAGGTGCCCGCGCCACTCCGGGAGGTTGCGGATGCGCGGGGCGAGGCCCTCCGGGTGCAGGGTCAGACGCATCGCGTTCAGCGGCGGCGTCAGCACGGACTCGGGGAGTCCGTCGAGGAGCATCAGGATGCCCCGGTTGGCGGCCAGGACGTCGTACGTGGCGTCGACCACGAACGCCGGGTAGGGCTCGTACCCCTGGATCAGCCGCTCGACGCCGTCGCGCAGGGACTCCATCGCCGGATCGTCGAGCGGGGTCTCGCGGTAGCGCGGGGCGTAACCGGCGGCCAGGAGAAGGGCGTTGCGCTCACGGACCGGGACGTCCAGGTGCTCCGCGAGCCGCAGCAGCAACTCCTCGCTCGGGCGGGAGCGGCCCGTCTCGACGAAGCTGATGTGACGGGCGGACGAGTCGGCCCGCAGCGCCAGTTCGAGCTGGCTGACCCGCCGCCGCTCCCGCCAGGCACGCAGTAGCGGGCCGGCTCCCTGGTGCGCCTTGTCCGCGGGGGTGGTGGGGCGGGCGGCGCCGCCGGTCGAGGCCGTGGTCATACGACGACCGTAGTCGAGGAGCAGAGGGGAGAGCGCGGGCGAACGAGCGTCCCGGTCCCTGGCGCGACCATCGGGCACTCGCCTGACCTGGGCCGCAGCGCCCGGCCTGTGGCACGCTGGGAGGGTACCCCTCGTCGTGGAAGGAGCGTGGTCATGCCCGTCGAAGCGCTGTCGCAGAAGGAGATCGAGGACCGGCTGGCGGAGCTGCCGGGCTGGTCACTCGACGGAGACCGTATCGCCCGCTCCTACCGCCTCGGCTCGCACTTCGCGGCGACGGCACTGGTCGTCCACATCGCCCAGGTCCAGGAGGAACTGGGCCACCACTCCGACCTCACCCTCGGCTACGACACCGTGTCGCTCACCGTGCACACCCACAGCGCGGGCGGTGCTGTCACGGACCGAGACTTCGAGCTCGCCCGCAGAGTCGAGGACCTCGCACCGGGCCACGGGGCGAGCTGACCGGGCCACGGGACCGAGATCGTGCTGGACTACAACCATGAGGCGTCGCGGTACGACGCCTCGCGCGGCGGCGAGCCCAGGGCGGCCGCCGCCGCGGAGGCCGTGCTGAGTCTCGTGCCCGAAACGGCGCGCACCCTGCTCGACGCGGGGTGCGGTACAGGCATCGTGACCCGGCGGCTCGCGGCGGCACGGGACGGGACGCGGGTGGTGGGCGTCGACCTGACCGACGCGATGGCCAGGCGCGCCGCCGCCCGCCTGCCCGGTGCCGTCGTACTCGCGGACAGTCGTCGACTCCCGTTTGCGGATGGCCGGTTGGATGCGGTTACCAGTGTGTGGCTGCTTCATCTCGCGGGGCGGCCCGAGGATGTGGGTGGGGTCATCGGGGAGTGCGCGCGGGTGCTGCGACCGGGCGGGGTGTACATCACCACCGTCGACAAGGGCGCCTCGCACAACGTGGGCAGTGACATCGACGCTGTCCTCGCCTCCCGCCCGTGGCGCGCGGCGCTGGACGAGGCCGCTGTCGTCGAGGCGCATGCCGTCGGGCACGGGCTGGTTCCGGCCGGTCAGGCGCGGTTCCGGGGGCGCGGACAGGGGCGCAGTCCCCGGCAGGCCGTCGCGGACCTGCGGCGCGGCTGGTTCATGACGCTGCCGCCGGGCGACCCCCTGGCCGACGGCTTCGCCGCGCGTCTGGAGGCGCTGCCCGACCAGGACCGGCCACGCCCGGACCCGGTGTTCACACTGCGGGCGTTCCGGAAACCGTAGTGCTTCCGCGCGGGCCGCTCATGAGCGGTCTCCCGTGGTTCCCTCGGGCAGGGAGTCCGCCAAGTAGGCGTCCAGGTCCGGTACTTGGGGCGTCAGCAGGTGCCGTACCCAGGCATCGCGTTCGTGCAGGATCGGTGGCAGCTCCCAGACGCAGCCGATCCAGGGGACGTCAGGCGCGATGAAGTGCGTGGGATCCCGGTCCGGGCAGCCCAGCGCCGGCTGGCCCGCCGCCGCGCCCCGGAAGTGCAGGACGTTGTCCCACACCCAGCTGTAGGCGTTGAGGTAGGCGCCGTCGTCGCCGCCCCGGTGCAGGACCACGAAGGTCGCGGGCGGTGTGCCGTCCGGCTCCGGAAGCAGTTTCGGCAGCATCGCGTACGCGGCCTCCTCGACGTCGGGTGTGATGCCGTCCGGGGCCGCCGTGACGTGGTAGCGCTTGATGTGCCGTCCGGCCACCTCGATCGGCGGCGGCACGGTCAGCAGTTTTTCGGTGAAGGGCATGGAAGGGAAACTAGGCCCACTTCCCTGACATCCTGTGTCAGGGAAGTGGGTGAGGTTTCCGTGAGATCCAGTCGGCTGCTGTCCGTGCTGCTGCTGCTTCAGACCCGTGGGCGGATGACCGCCGCCCAGCTCGCCGAGGAGCTGGAGGTCTCGGTGCGTACGGTCTACCGGGATGTCGAGGCGCTGAGCGCGGCGGGCGTGCCGCTCTACGGCGACGCGGGCCATGCCGGTGGCTACCGTCTGCTCGACGGCTACCGCACCCGTCTGACCGGCCTCACCGCGGACGAGGCCGAGGCACTCTTCCTCGCCGGTGTTCCGGGTCCAGCCGCCGAGCTGGGCCTCGGCCCGCTTCTGGCCGCCGCCCAGCTCAAGGTGCGTGCCGCACTCCCGGCCGAGCTGCGTGAGCACGCCGACCGGGTCGCCGGACGCTTCCACCTCGACGCGCCCGGCTGGTACGCGGACGCCGACGACACCCCGTACCTTCCGGCCGTCGCGGACGCGGTCTGGCGCGGGCGGGCGCTGCGTGTGCGCTACCGCCGCTGGCGCGAGCCCACGGACGTGGAGCGGCGGCTCGAACCGTACGGGCTGGTGCTGAAGGCGGGCCGGTGGTACGTGGTCGCCGGGCCCGGGCCGCGTACGTTCCGGGTCGACCAGATCCTCGAACTGGCGGCGTGCGACGAGGAGTTCGAGCGGCCCGAGGGGTTCGACCTGGCCGCGTACTGGACGGCGTACCAGCGTGACTTCCACGACCGGCTGTATCGCGGCGAGGCTGTGGTGCGGCTGGCGCCCGGGGTGCGGCCGGCGGGGCCCGCCGCCCACGCCGCCGAGGCCAACGGCCGTACGGATGAGCAGGGCTGGACCCTGGCGACGGTTCCCATCGAGTCCGTCGACCGCGCCCACGACGAGTTCCTGAGGCTGGGGACGGGTGTCGAGGTGCTGGCGCCGGCCGAGCTGCGGGAGCGGATCGCGCGGACGGTGACCGAACTGGCCGCCAGATACGCCGGATACGCCAACTCCCCGCAACCGAGCGGCAACTAGCCTGCGGGCGGCGGCGACTGAGGAGTGGAACCCGTCCGCCCCGCAGGAGGTAGGTACCGTGCAGCACCCGCAGCCGCATGCCCAGCCCCATCCCCCCACCCGCACCAGACGCCGGACTCTCCTGTCCGCCGTGACCGCCGGAGCCCTCGCAGCCGCAGGGCTCATCTCGCTCTCCGCCACACCGGCCGAGGCCGCCACCGCCCGTCAGGTCGAGGCGCTCGACCGGGGTGTCGTCAGCGTGCACACCGACAGCGGCAACCTGGTCAGCTGGCGCTGGCTCGGCACCGACCCGAACGACGTGTCCTTCAACGTCTACCGGGCCGGAACGAAGGTCAACTCGACGCCGGTCACCGCATCCACGAACTACTTCCACTCTGGCGCCCCGGCTCAGGCCGACTACACGGTCCGCGCGATAGTCGGCGGCGTCGAACAGGCCGACTCCGTCCACGCGATCCAGTTCCGCACCGGATACAAGGACGTTCCGATCACTCCGCCCGCCGGCGGCACGACCCCCGACGGTGTCGCCTACACCTACGAGGCCAACGACGCCTCGGTCGGCGACCTGGACGGTGACGGCGCGCTCGACTTCGTACTGAAGTGGCAGCCCACCAACGCCAAGGACAACTCCCAGTCCGGGTACACCGGCAACACGATCGTCGACGGGATCAAGCTCGACGGCACCCGCCTCTGGCGGATCGACCTGGGCCGCAACATCCGCTCGGGCGCGCACTACACGCAGTTCCAGGTGTACGACTACGACGGCGACCGCAGGGCCGAGGTCGCCATGAAGACGGCGGACGCGACGGTCGACGGGACGGGCGCGGTCATCGGCAACTCGTCGGCCGATTACCGCAATTCGAGCGGATACGTGCTCTCCGGACCCGAGTACCTGACGATGTTCAGCGGGCAGACCGGCAGGGCGATGGGCACCGTCGACTACGTCCCGGCACGCGGCACCGTCTCCTCGTGGGGCGACTCCTACGGCAACCGGGTCGACCGGTTCCTCGCCGGTACCGCCTATCTGGACGGCGCCCGCCCCTCCCTGATCATGGCGCGCGGCTACTACACGCGCTCGGTCATCGCGGCCTGGGACTGGCGGAACGGGGCGTTCACGCGTCGCTGGACCTTCGACTCCAGCTCATCCACCAACAGCGGCAGGGGGTTTGACGGCCAGGGCTCGCACAGCCTGTCCGTCGGTGACGTCGACGGCGACGGCAGGGACGAGATCGTCTACGGGGCGATGGCCGTCGACGACAACGGCAACGGTCTGTGGACGACCAGGACCGGCCACGGCGACGCACAGCACCTCGGCGACCTGGACCCGGCGCGCGCAGGCCTGGAGTACTTCAAGGTGTCCGAGTCCACCTCCCAGCCGGCCGAGCTGTACATCAACCCGGCCAACGGCACGGTCAACTGGAGCCTCGCCGCCTGCTGCGACAACGGCCGGGGGGTCGCCGGGGACATCTACGCGGGCAACGACGGAGCGGAGGTCTGGTCGGCCTCGGACACCTCGATCCGGGACGAGGCCGGCGCCACCAAGGGCCGTGAACCGTCCTCCGTCAACTTCCTCTCCTGGTGGGACGGTGACACGGTCCGTGAACTCCTCGACGGCACCCGCATCGACAAGTACGGCACGTCCTCCGACACCCGTCTGCTGACCGGCGCGTCCGTGCACTCCAACAACGGCACGAAGGCCACGCCGGCGCTCTCCGGGGACCTCTTCGGCGACTGGCGCGAGGAGGTCGTCTGGGCGACGAGCGCGAACACGGCCCTGCGCATCTACTCGACGCCGATCGAGACGACGACGAAGATCACGACCCTGCTGCACGACACGATGTACCGCACGGGCATCGCCTGGCAGAACACGGCGTACAACCAGCCGCCGCACCCCAGCTTCTTCATCGGCAACGGCATGCCGACGGCACCCAGGCCGACGGTGTACGCGCCCTGACGGACGGAACCAGGGGACGGCGGTCGTGCGGGCTCCGCACGACCGCCGTCCCGTTTCCCACCGGAGTGCGTCAGTTCACTGTGCAGGACTGGTCACCCAGCTTGAAGGCCACTGGTTTCGCGTTCGTCCCCGACCAGCTCCCGGTGAACCCGAAGCTCACCGACGAACCCGCCGTCACGTTCGCGTTCCAGTTCACGTTCTTCGCCGTCACCGCCGCACCCGACTGGGTGTACTCGGCGTTCCAGAGTTGGGAGACGGTCTGGCCGTTCGGGAAGGACCAGCCAAGTGACCAGCCGCTCCAGGCAGTTGTGCCCGTGTTGCTGAGTTGTACGTCGGCCTGGAAGCCGCCCGACCACTCGCTGGTGACCTTGTACGTCACCGCACAGGCCCCGGTCGGGGCCGGCGTCGGATCCGTACCGCCGCCCCCGTCGCCACCGCCCGCATCCGACGACTCGCCGTACACGACACCGCGCCCGTTCGTCGCCACGTACACGCGCCCGTACACCCTCGGGTCACCGGTGATCGCCGCGCCCGTCCAACCCCACTGGTGGGCGTCGTCGTTGATGCGCGTCCAGGTCGCGCCCTTGTCCGTGGAGCGGAAGATGCCGCGTACGCCGCCGATCTTCGCGCTCGTGTAGAGCGTCTGGTACGTCGCTCCCGTCGCCGCCTTGCCGAAGCCGATCGTGTCGGCCTGGTCGACGCTCGACAGCTTGGCGAAGGTCGTACCGCCGTCCGTGGAGTGCCACAGGCCGTACGCGCCGTCCGTCGTGCCGCCCGCCAGCCAGATGTCGCCCTTCGTGCCCGGCAGGGCCTTGAAGCGCACGCTGTCGCCGGCCGGGAGACCAGTGGCCTCGGATGCCGTGAAGGTCGCTCCGCCGTCCGAACTCACATAGAACCTCCCCGACGTGAAACCGTAGAACGTCTTCGGGTCCACCCGGTCCGATTCGACGATCGCGCCCGCTGGGATACCCGTCGACGCCGACCACGACGTACCGAAGCCCGTCGCGTACTGCACACCCGTGCCCTCCGGGCTCCACACGAACCGGCTGCCGTCCGACGCCGACGCGATCGTGCCGCCGCCCGAGACCCCCGAAGGGTCCGTCCCCGCAAACCAGTTGGCGCCGTTGTCCGTCGAGAACGCGACGTGCGGACCCGAGTCCAGGTTGCCGACGCGGGCCACGATCCCCGGGTTCGTCTCGGCGTAGTCCAGGCTCGTGGTCGAGGTGAAGTTCGGCGAAGTGAACATCATCGAGGGGACCTTGGTGAGATCCGTGTGGCGGAAGCCACCTATGTCACCCAGGGCGCTGAGCAGCAGAGCGCCGCCCGAAGGGGGAGCGGCCAGGTCGTTGACCGCCGTCTCCTCCAGCCCCTGGACCATCGGCCTGATGCTGAACTGGCTGCCGCTGTCCCAGTTCGTGAGGTTCTCGGTGCCGTAGATCGTCGCACCCGTTCCGTACATCATGCGGTTCGAGTCGAACGGGTCGATCTCCAGCGCCTCCGTCATCCACCCCAGTTTCGGGCTCTGTTCGGGCGGTGACGGGTTCGCGCCGAAGGTCAGCCACGGTGAGGACGAGACGTCCATCGTGTAGCGGTTGGAGCGGGTGGGGTACGAGGTGTAGTCCCAGGCCTTCGTCCAGGTGCCCCCGCTGTCCGTGGAGCGGAAGAGCTGTGTGTCCGGCCACCACGAGCTGTACGCGGTCGCCATCACCGTGCCCGGGTTCTGCCGGTCGATCGTCAGACCGCTGAACCCGTAGTAGGTGTCCGCCTCGGCGACCGGGCTGATGTTCGTCCACGTGCCGGTGGCTGTTGCGTACCGCCACAACTGGCCCTTGCCGCCGTCGTACGGGCCGCCCTTGTCGCTGTACGGCAGGTACAGGTAGCCGTTCTTCGCGTCGAGTACGCCCTTGTGGGCCAGATAGCCGGTGGGCTGCCCGGCCAGCCGCGACCAGGTCGCGCCCGCGTCGGTCGAGCGGTACACCGCGTTGTCCTTGTCGGCGACCCCGACGTAGATCGTTCGGGTCGCGCTGCCCGACGTACCCGTCGACTCGTCGAAGGTGACCCAGACGATGCCCTGGTTGTCACTGGCGTACCCGCTGGTGTCCGTCGGATCCTGCGCGTAGTTGCCGACGTTGGGGAAGTCCGCCACCTGCGACCAGGTCGCCCCCGAGTCCGTCGACCGCCACAGCCCCTTGCCGCTGGGCGCGCCCAGATACAGCACGCTGTTCCTGTTCGGGTCGACCGCGAGACGCTCACCCATGCCCCGGCCGGGCATGTTGCCACCCAACTTGAAGGGCAGGTCGGCCCGTTGCCAGGTCGCGCCCCGGTCACCGGACCTCAGCACGGCACCGTTTCCGGGATCCCAGCTGTTCGTGTACGTGCCGACAGCCGCGTACACCTTGTTCGGGTCGACGGAGTCGGAGGCGAGGCTGACCACACCGGTGTGACCCCAGCGGTCCCAGCCGACCGAGTCCAGCAGCGGGGTCCACGTCTTCGCCGACTCCTGCCAGCGGTAGGCGCCGCCGATGTCCGTACGGGCGTACGCCAGGTTCTTCTCGGTGCGGTTGAAGACGATGCCGGGGACGAATCCACCGCCGTCGATCCGGGCGTTCTTCCAGGTGTACGTGTCGGCCGCGAGCGTCACGTCTGCGGTGCTCGGGGCGGCGAGAGCAAGTGGACTGCCCGCCAACAGGCCTGCGGCCAGGGCCATTACGGCCGTGAGGATACGGGTTCTTCGCATGGGGGTCCTTTCCGGGTGGGGGGATCGAGGCGCCGGACGGTAAGCGCTTGCTATGCAGCGCGAGAGTTGCCGGGCGGCCCCCAGTGCGGGTGGGGGCCGCCCGGCAAGGTGGCCTCGTCGTCCGGTGACGAGACCGCGCACGCGGAGCTTTCGAGCGGTTCCACGGAAGGAGCGGTGCCTGCCCCGCGCCCCCGACAGGGGGGCGGGGCTGTGTCCGTCAGCCCGCGGAGCGCTCGGCGGGGGCTATTCGAGAAGCTCCGCGTACGAACCCATGGCGAGGGCTATGTCCGCCTGGGCCCAGAACCGGTGATAGGTGAACGAGGGCACGGCGCCGCCCGCCAGATACGCCTCGATCTTGGACCAGTTGGGGTCGTCCTCGTAGAAGGAGCGGATGGAGTCGAAGGTGGACGACGAGTTGATGGTGTCGCCGTTCGGCATCGTGCCGGTCCAGCCGCTCGGGACGTACAGGGCGTCGTCGAAGCGGTTGTAGTCGGCGCGGGTCTCCGGGACGGCGATGCCCAGGGTGTCCTGGTGGTTGGACCACATGCCGTCGAGGAGCGCCTTCGCCGTGGTCGCCGCCTCGGTGTCACCGGAGCGGTCGGCGTAGTACGTAAGCGTCTTGGCGTACGCGGCCGCCACACCCACGTCGTTGGTGTAGTCGACGACGGTGACGTGAAGTCCCGCGTTCGCACCCGGAGTCGAGGCGTTCCAGGTGTCGGGGGCGCCCGACCACTGGAGCGTCGACGGGATGCGGTACGTGCCGTCCGGGTTGATGGTCGTCCTGGAGAGCGCCCAGTCGACCCACTTGTCCAGGACGGTCTTCGCGGCGGCGCTGCCCGTCTGCTGGTAGTACTCGGCGACGCGTTCCATGGACCACGCCTGGAAGCCGAACCACTGGTTGGACGCCGGGTCGTGGTACACCGGCTTCTCGTCGTAGTACATGCCGTAGAAGGTCGGCGTCCCGGCCGGGGGAGTGGCGTACCGCCCCGCCCAGCTGTTGGTGGCGCCGCCCGCGATGCCGCCCTCGTCGGACTGCAGCCAGCGGTAGAACTCGATCTGCCGGTCGAGGGACTTGGCCCAGTCGGCCTGCCCGGTCGTCGACTTGGGCTTCAGCGGCGCGTAGTTGGCGAGGGCGTGCGCGGCGAGCGGGTTCTGGTAGCCGCCGTGCGTGTGGCTGGAGCCGATGCGCCAGGCCCAGCCGGCCGCCGTGTCGGTGGCGCCGCCCCAAGCGTAGTACCAGGACATCAGGTAGTGCGAGGCGTCCTTGCCGGTACCGGCCGGGCAGGCGGTCGGGCCGACGCAGTTGCCTATCTTCTTGAAGTACTTGTCGTACATGGCGTAGCGCAGATAGTCGCCCATCTTCGCCGCCTTGCCGACGGTCGCCGACACGTCGGCGCCCTTGCCCTGCTGCTTCGCCCAGATGTCCGCCCAGTAAGCGGCCTGTACGGCGCGCGCGTCGGCGTCCGGGGCGTTGGTGAACTTCCACTGCTTCGCATACGAAGCGTCGCCGGTGAACAGGTCCAGGAACCCGTTTGTGCCGCCGTACTCGAAGGCGTCGCAGGTCGGCTGCGGAACCGTCTCCCAGACCGATTCCTGTGGTCCGCGCTGGAAGGTGTTGATGTAGGAGGGGCCGGTGTCCGCCGGGCCCGCCTCGCACTTGCCGGGCGAGTTGCCGAAGCCGTAGACGTTGTCGACGTCCTGGAGCCAGTGCATGCCGTACACGTCGTCCGTGCCGTACGCGGTCCTCAGCTCGGCGGCGATCGGGTCGGGGCCGACCGGGACCGCGGTGTCGAGCGCGGCCGGGTACTGGCTCGGCAGGTCGTACTCGGGAGCGTACGTCGCCGGTTTCGATGCGTTGTAGAAGGAGTTGGTGGGCTGGTCGGCGTGGGTGGGGATCATGTACTGCTCCATGATCGACCAGGCGCCGTTGAACTTGCTCCAGTCGCCCGTCACCTTGCCGTACATGGCCTGGAGCCACAGGAGGTAGCTGTACGCCTCCGACGTGGTCTCGTGGCCGTGGTCAGGCGCCTCGACGATCAGCGTCTCCACCGAGTGGTAGGGGATGCCCTCGGGTGAGAAGTAGCCGTTCGCCGGGTTGGTGATCTTGCCGTAGAGCTCCAGGAACCGGGCGTCGTACACCTTGGAGGCCGCCAGCTGGGTGACGGTGACCGTCGCCTTGGCATGGCCGGTGGCCGTCGAGTCGAAGGCCGCCGATCCGGTGCCCGTCGCATTGGCGGCGATGGTCACCTTCTGGGCCGTGTTCCAGTTCGACGGAGTGAAGGTGAGTGAGGCCCCGCCCGACACGGACAGGCCCGTGTTGCCACTCGCCCGGGCCGTCGTCACGGTCACGTTCGCGCTCGGCTGTGTGGAGAGCTTCACGTCGTACGTCGCCGACTGGCTCTGCTGCACGCCGAGTTGGGTCGGTACGGCGACCACGGCGGGACCCGAGGCGACCGTGATGCCGACAGGTGTGGAAGGTGCCGAGGCGCCCAGGCTGTCGTACGCCTTGGCCAGCAGCGAATGGCTGCCCACGGTCAGGCCGGTGGCCGAGTGCGTGTACGGCGCGGTCGTGTCCGTGCCGAGCAGCGTGGTGTCGTCGTAGAACTCGACCTTGGTGATCGTGGCGTTGTCCGCCGCCGCTGCCGTGGCCGCCATCGACACCGCGGCACCCTGCGAGTAGACAGCGCCCGCGGCCGGGCTGGTCAGCACCGTGACCGGCGGCTGGTGGGCCCCGGCGCAGGTCGTCCCGTTGATCGCGAACGAGGTCGGCGCCGCGTTGGCGCCGCTGTACGTGAACTGTCCGCCCGTGCTGACCGACGCGCCGGCGGCGATCGTCGCGTTGTACGTGGCGTTCTGCACGGTGACCGTCTGGCCGGACTGGGACCAGGTGCCGTTCCAGCCGTTGCTGAGGTTCTGGTTGCCCGCGTAGGCGTACGTCAGTGTCCAGCCGCTGATGACGTCCGTACCGCGGTTGGTGATCGTGAGATCCGCGGTGAAACCGGAACCCCAGTCATTCGTCCTGTAGTCGACGTTGCACTGAACTGCCGCTGCCTGTGCGGGAGTTGTGCCGGTCGCGAGCATGGTGAGGGGAAGGGCGAGGACCGCCACGACAGCGGTCCAGAACCGCCGCGTGACGCGGCGTCTGTGTCGGGGGTGCATGGTGCTGGTTCCTCCTAGCGGGCTCGGAGGTGCTCGTGGAGAAGTGGGGAGAGCAACAAGCCTTGAACCAGTGGGAGCGCTCCCATATTGAAGACAGGCGTGTCAAGGGTCAAGGTGTTTGAAGACTCGAAATGATTCGACGACGACATCTGATGGAAACACGCCAACCCCTCTGTCCTTTGCCGTCACTTGGCGCTAACTTCGTAGACACCAGTGGGAGCGGTTCCATCAGTCGACGCGTCCGCCACGACGCGCCCGATCTGCAAGGAGTCGCTCATGCGACACCCCCCGCGTTCAGGCCTTTTAGTCGTTGTCGGCGCCGCCGTCGCCCTTGTGGGCACCGCGGTCGCGCCGGTCGTGACGGCGTCGGGAGCCACCTCCGCGTGCACGGTGGAGTACTCGGTCACCAGTACGTGGGACGCCGGCTTCCAGGGCTCCGTCAGGGTCACCAACAACCTGACGGCACTCAGCAGTTGGAGTCTCACATTTGACTTCGGCGCAGGTCAGAAGCTCACCCAGGGCTGGAACGCCAAGTGGTCCCAGTCCGGCATCACCGTCACCGCGGCCAACGAGAGCTACAACGGCTCGCTGGGCACGGGGGCGAGCGTCAGTGCGGGGTTCCTCGCCTCGCGGTCCGGGGGCAATCCCGTACCGGCGTCGTTCAAGCTCAACGGGACGACATGCAACGTGGATTCGGAGCCGACTCCGACACCGACACCGACCACACCGCCCACCGACCCGCCGGTTCCCGAGGACGGTCCCCCCGTCCTGCGCGTGTCCGGCAACAAGCTCGTCGACTCCGGCGGCGCCACCCGGCGGCTGCTCGGCGTCAACCGCTCCGGCGGCGAGTTCGCGTGCGTCCAGGGCAACGGCATCTGGGACGGGCCGGTCGACGACGCCTCCGTGAAGGCGATCGCCGACTGGAACGTCAACACCGTACGCATCCCGCTGAACGAGGAGTGCTGGCTCGGACTTTCCAACATCAAACCCGAGTACGCGGGCGCCAACTACATCGCCGCCGTCAGGGACCTGGTGGCGAAGGTGAAGGCGCACGGAATGACGCCGATGGTCGAGCTCCACTGGACCTGGGGCCAGTACACGGGCAACTCGGCCGGCTGCTCCGACGTGCACGCCAGCTGCCAGAAGCCCATGCCCAACATGCAGCACACGCCCACCTTCTGGACCTCGGTCGCGAACACCTTCAAGGATGACGCGGCCGTCGTGTTCGACCTGTTCAACGAGCCCTACCCGGACCGCGCCACCTCCACGGCGGCTCAGGCCTGGACCTGCTGGCGGGACGGTGGCACCTGCCCCGGCATCGGCTATGAGGTCGCCGGTATGCAGGACCTGATCGACGCGGTCCGGGCCACCGGCGCAAAGAACGTGATCCTGGCCGGCGGGCTCGCCTACTCGAACGACCTCAGCCAGTGGCTGACGTACCGGCCGACCGACCCGGCGGGCAATCTCGCCGCCGCCTGGCATGTCTACAACTTCAACTCCTGTGCCAACGAAAGCTGTTGGGACTCGACGCTCGCGCCGGTCGCCGCCCAGGTCCCGCTGGTGGCGGGCGAGATCGGCGAGAACACCTGTGCGCACTCCTTCATCGACAGGGTCATGAAGTGGTTCGACGACCGCTCCCTGTCCTACCTCGGCTGGACCTGGAACACCTGGAACTGTGCTTCCGGCCCGGCCCTGATCTCCGGTTACGACGGCACACCCACGGCCTTCGGAATCGGACTGCGCGACCACCTGCGCGCCATCGGTTAGTGCTCCATCGGTTCGCGCACCAACTCCCCATCACAGCAAGGCGCTCCTCACCCCACCGGAAAACGAGAGGACACCCGCACCCATGAGCCGTACCAGAACAGCGATCCTCGCCGCCATGGCGCTGGTCGCCGGTGCGACCGGCGCCGCGGTCGCCGCCGCGCCCGCCGACATCGGCATCGCAGCGATCCCCTGCACCGTCGACTACAACGTGCAGAACCAGTGGTCCACCGGCTTCACCGCCGCTGTGACCGTGACCAACAACAGCGCGGCCAAGTCGAGTTGGGCCGTGAAGTGGTCGTACGCCGGTAACCAGCAGGTCACCAGCGGCTGGAACGCGAAATTCGCCCAGAGCGGCACCGCCGTGACCGCGTCCAACGAGTCCTACAACGGCACGCTCGCCACCGGGAGTTCGGTGAGCTTCGGCTTCAACGGCAGCTACAGCGGCACGAACGCGCTCCCGACCTCCTTCACGCTCGACGGCGTCACCTGCAACGTCGACGACGGCGGAGGCGGTCCCACGGACCCGGACCCGGGTACCGGCACGAGGGTCGACAACCCGTACACGGGCGCCCAGGTGTACGTGAACCCGGAATGGTCGGCGAAGGCCGCCGCCGAGACGGGCGGCAGCCGGATCTCCAACCAGCCCACCGGCGTCTGGCTGGACCGGACCGCAGCCATCAACGGCGTCAACGGCGGGATGGGCCTGCGCGCCCACCTCGACGCGGCCCTCCAGCAGAAGGGCACCGGCGAACTCGTCATCCAGCTGGTCATCTACAACCTGCCCGGACGTGACTGCGCCGCCCTCGCCTCCAACGGCGAACTCGGCCCGACGGAGATCGACACGTACAAGACCCAGTACATCGACCCGATCGCGGCGATCCTCGCGGACACCAAGTACGCGGGCCTGCGCATCGTCACGACCGTCGAGATCGACTCGCTGCCCAACCTCGTCACCAACACCGGCAGCCGGCCCACGGCAACGCCCGCGTGCGATGTGATGAAGGCGAACGGCAACTACGTCAAGGGCGTCGGCTACGCGCTCAACAAGCTCGGTGACGTGCCCAACGTCTACAACTACGTCGACGCCGGCCACCACGGCTGGATCGGCTGGGACGACAACTTCGGCCCCTCCGCCGACGTGTTCAAGCAGGCGGCCACCGCCGAGGGCGCGACGGTCAACGACGTGCACGGGTTCATCACCAACACGGCGAACTACAGCGCCCTGAAGGAGAACAACTTCACCATCAACGACACCGTGGCCGGCAAGTCCGTCCGCGAGTCGAAGTGGGTGGACTGGAACCGGTACACCGACGAGCTCTCCTTCGCACAGGCCTTCCGTAACCAGCTGGTCACGGTCGGCTTCCCGTCCACCATCGGCATGCTGATCGACACGTCCAGGAACGGCTGGGGCGGCGCCGCACGGCCCGCCGGACCCGGTGCGACGACCACGGTCGACACGTACGTGGACGGCGGTCGCTACGACCGGCGCATCCACGTCGGCAACTGGTGCAACCAGTCCGGCGCGGGCCTGGGCGAGCGCCCGCAGGCCGCTCCGGCGACCGGGATCGACGCATACGTGTGGATGAAGCCTCCGGGCGAGTCCGACGGCTCCAGCTCGGCGATCCCGAACGACGAGGGCAAGGGCTTCGACCAGATGTGCGACCCGACCTACACGGGCAACCCGCGGAACGGCAACAACCTGTCGGGTGCGCTGCCGAACTCGCCGGTTTCCGGGCACTGGTTCTCCGCGCAGTTCCAGGAGCTGATGAGGAACGCCTACCCGGCGCTTTGAGCTCCGCTGGATCGGCGGTTCGCTTTTTACCGCGGGTCCGGTGGGGGTTGGTCGCGCAGTTTCCCGCGCTCCTTGAGGGGCGCGGGTGTGCGGCCGGCCTCCATCGGACCCGCTCAGGCGGGTTCTCCCAGTCCCCGGCGGATCGCGAGTTCCACCGGGGAGTAGTTCCCGTCCGCGCGTTCCAGCTCGTACGGCACCGCAGGATGCAGCGGTGGCTGGGCCATGAAGCGCGGTCGTGTCCCGTGATGCGGCTGCGCTGCATGGACCAGGAAAGGGTGGCAGAGGTATACGTCGCCGGGTCGGCCGGTGGCGTGGGCCAGCGGCCGGTGTGCCGAGGCCGCCACCAGCTCCGGGGCTGCCTCCAGGCCCGAGACGCCCTCCTCGCCGTACGGCTCCAGCAGTGCCGGTACGTCCAGGTGCGAGCCCACCCGGATGCGCGTCGGGGCGTCCGTCTCACCGACCTCGCTGAACAGGAACAGCATCAGCAGGGACCGGTCCCGGGAGCGGAGGTTCGTGTACGGCCAGGTCGCGCCCTCGGGGACATAGCTGCCCTCTATGTGCCAGCCGGCGTCGTCCGGTTCCTCCTCGTGCGGGAACCGCAGCGGAAAGCTGCCCAGCGAATAGCGCGACGCCCAGCGGCCCTCGCCCACCAGCACGTCGAACGCCTCATGCAGCACAGGGGTGTTGACCGCGGCGGCGAACGGGCCCTGTGCCATGTCCGACACCCAGTGCACGGGTTCCGTCCAGGTGTCCGGGTCGTCCGGGTCGCACCCCGTCTCCCGCCACAGCAGCCGTGCGCAGTGCTCGGCGACGCGCGGTGGGAAGGCACCCTCGATCTTCACGAACCCGTCTTCGAGGAAGCGCTCCACCAGCTCGTCGTCCATACGGACATCGTGGGGGAGCGGGGCGGGCGGGCGCATCCGAGTTTTGCCATGTGCGTTCGAGGGGGCATCCGCGTTTGCCGTAACGGCAACAGGACTGGCCCCGTCGGCGAGGTCGGAGCAGGCTGGTGCCAACGACAACGGGAGGCCCGTACACCATGGCCCATCAGCACCGGCACACGAATGATCACGCCCAGGCGCCCGCAGGCGCCCATGCCCACGACCACGCCGACATGGACTTCGCCGACATGATCCCCATGCTGGAGGGACAGGCCCGGCTGTTGGCGCCGCTCTACGCCGACGCTCTGGCCTGGCTGCACCGGCAGCAGCCCGAACCGGGGCTGATCGTCGACGCGGGCAGCGGCCCCGGCATGATCTCGGGCTTCTTCGCGGACGCGTTCCCCGAGGCACGCATCGTCGCCGCGGACAGTTCGGCGGCGCTCCTGGAACGGGCCCACGAGAACGCCGAACGCCACGGCATCGCCGACCGCTTCAGCACCGTAGAGGCTGAACTCCCGGATGGAATCGTTGAGTTGGAGTACCCCGCCGACCTCGTGTGGTCGAGCCGGGCCGTTCACCATGTCGGCGACCAGCGGGCCGCGCTCACCGCACTCGCGGACGTACTCGCGCCGGGCGGCACACTCGCCGTGCTGGAGGGCGGCCTCGCGGAGCGGAACCTGCCGCGCGACCTCGGCTTCGGGCGCCCCGGCCTGGAGGCGCGTCTCGACGTGATCGAACAGACCTGGTTCACCGAGATGCGCACCTCGCTGCCCGGCCATGTACGCGAGACCGAGGACTGGCCGGCCCTGCTCACCGCCGCCGGCCTGCGCCCCTCCGGCACCCGCTCCTTCCTCCTGGACCTCCCCGCCCCGCTCACGGACGAGGCCCGCGCCTACGTGATCGACGTCTTCGACCGGCGCCGCACGAGGTGCGCGGACGGGCTCGACGCCGAGGACCGCGCCACCCTCGACCGCCTTCTCGACCCCGACGACAAGGCGGGCCTGCACCACCGTCCGGATGTCTTCGTTCTGGTCGCGCACACCCTGTACACCGGCACCAAGCCGAACGGCTGGCGCGCAGGGGGGTGAGTCAGCAGCGGCCAGGCCGTGCGAACACCGTGACCCGTGCCCCCTGCACGCGCCGCGTCCCGCACTCACGCGGCTCTGCGGGCCGTGCAGGTGGGTGGACGGCGGCAGGAGTGCGCCGACGGCTGTCGGGCGCAGCGTCCGCACCTGGCGTCGGGACGGCATGGACAGGCGGCCGTCGCCGTTCGCGCTCGGTTCCCGTACCGGGTGGGCGTCGGTGGTGACGTCGTCGCGTGGTTCTGCGGGCCGTGCAGGTGGGTGGACAGCGGCAGAAGTGCGAAGGCGGCCGCCCCTGCGCGGGCGAGCGCGACCTCGCGCAGCCTCCCGCCGGCGCCGGCCAGCCGGTCCAGGGCCGCGCCGATGAGCAGGGCCGCCCCGGTCTGGCCGTACAGCACGTACCGCCCACGCAGAGCTGCTTGAGCAGCGACAGCAGGAGAAGCAACAGCCCGAGGGCAGGCAGGCACACCTGCCGCCGGACGGTCGGAGCGGCCCTGGCAAGCAGCCTGGCACACACATCTCGACCCCTCATCTGGCGGACCGGGTAAGGGCGTTGGCGCCTGACCGGACGGCGGCGGAACCGTGCGCGCGGGCGGAGGGCTGTCGGAGACGGAGTGGGCGAGCCCACCTGCCCGGCCTCGTACCGGCGGACGTACTGAGCGGCCGCCCGGCGCGCTCCCCGCACCTCACCGAACCCTCTCGACCTGAACGCCCTTGACTTGGAGGGCGCTTCAAGTGATGGACTCTGCGCCGTTCACAACTCACGTACGGCACACCCAGGGGGAACCATGACCGACTCACCCGTCGCTCTGATCACCGGTGGCGGCAGCGGAATCGGCGCGGCGGTCGCGCGGCAGCTGCTCGGCGCAGGCCACCGTGTCGCAGTCACCGGCCGGGGCGAGGCGCGGCTGAACGGCTTCGCCGAGGAACTCGGGCGGCCCGGGGGCCTGTTGACGATTCCCGGGAACGCGGCCGATTACGACGCCGTGCGCGACGCCGTCGGGGCGACGCTGAAGGAGTTCGGGCGACTGGACACGGTCGTGGCCAACGCCGGTTTCGCCACCCACGACACGGTCGCTGAGGGCGACCCGGCCGGCTGGCCGGAGATGGTGCTGACCAACGTGCTCGGCCCCGCGCTGCTCATCAGGGCCTCGATCGACGCGCTGAAGGAGACCCGGGGCCGGATCGTGCTGGTCGGCAGCGTCGCCGGGTTCGTCCACACGCCGGGCAACATCTACGGGGCGACCAAGTGGGCGGTGACCGGCCTCGCAGAGAACACCCGCCGCCAGGTCACGGAGTTCGGCGTCGGCGTGACGCTGGTGGCCCCCGGGCGCGTCGAAACCCCCTTCTGGGACAACTACGGCAGCCTGCCGCCGGGCCACCTGCTCACGGCCGACCAGCTCGCCGACTCGATCGTCTGGGCGATCCGGCAGCCGGAGGGGGTCGACGTCAACACCGTGGTCGTACGACCGATCGGGCAGCCCAACTGATCCCTGCCGTAACGGACGACGGACGCCGGTGACGACACCGGCGTCCTGTACTTCACCGATCCTGCCTGCGTCCGCTGCGGACGGTGTCGCGTTCGCGGGCGCACGGGCCCTGAACCGTCAGCCCGCCTCGAAGGTCGCCGGGTCCGGGCCCAGCCGGCGGTCCTCGTTCAGCGCGCTGATCGCCGCGAGGTCCTCCGTGTCCAGGCTGAAGTCGAAGACCTCGATGTTCTCCTTGATCCGGGACGGTGTGACGGACTTGGGGATCACCACGTTGCCCAGCTGGAGGTGCCAGCGCAGAACGACCTGGGCCGGGGTGCGGCCGTGCTTCTGGGCGATGGCCACGAGCGCGGGAACCTCCAGCAGCCCCTTGCCGGAGCCGAGCGGGGACCAGGCCTCCGTGGCGATGCCCCGCGCCGCGTGGTACTCGCGTGGCGCGTCCTGCTGGAGGTGCGGGTGCAGCTCGATCTGGTTGACGGCCGGGACGACCGACGTCTCGGCCAGGAGCCGGTCGACGTGTTCCGGAAGGAAGTTGGAGACACCGATGGCCCGAGCGCGGCCGTCCGCGTGAAGCTTTTCGAACGCCTTGTACGTGTCGACGAACGTGCCCTTGGCCGGCTGCGGCCAGTGGATCAGGTACAGGTCGACGTACTCCAGGCCGAGCTTCTCCAGCGAGGTGTCGAAGGCGCGGAGCGTGGACCCGTACCCCTGGTCGCTGTTCCAGAGTTTGGTGGTGACGAAGAGGTCCTCGCGGGCGAGGCCGGATGCGGCGATGGCCTTTCCGGTGCCCTCCTCGTTGCCGTAGATCGCCGCCGTGTCGATGCTGCGGTACCCGGTCTCCAGCGCTGTGGTGACCGCCCGCTCCGCCTCGGCGTCCGGCACCTGCCAGACGCCGAAGCCCAGTTGGGGCATCTCGACGCCGTTGCTCAGGATGATCGGGGGGACCTTGCTGCTCACGAGCTCTCGATCCTTCAGTCGTCGGAGTGATGCTCTCATCGTCAACGATCACGAGCCGTCGTGCATTCCTGATCGCAAACCTCGTGAGCCTTCCCACAGATTGGCCGGAAACACCTTCAGCGGCGCACATGCATTGGTACGGACTATTGACCGTGGCCTGCCATAGGGCGACTCTGTATCGCGCCGCGATCGTGTTGATGAACATCGTGCACATATGTAGCCAGACGTCAGCAATCCAGCCCCCCCCATGCTGAGGTGGTCCCACCATGAACACATCCAGGCGAACCCTGCTCGGCGCCACGCTCGGCGGAGTTGCCGGAGCCGCCGTCGGACTCCCCGCCCTCGCCACCCCGGCCCGCGCCGCCTCCTGGCAGCAGAAATGGGCACCCTCCGCGAGCGGCGCCGGGCTCGGCGCCTTCGAGACCGTCGAGGACGACCGCGCCGACTCCCACACCGCCGGGCAGCCGCACATCTACGCCACCGGCGACAACTGGCGCTTCACCATGCACACCAGGGACCGCGACACCTCGACCGACCGCCAGCGCCAGGAGGTCACCGGGCTTCGCAACGGCAGCGGCGCCAACTACCTCAAGTGGACCGAGGGCCAGACCTGGCGGGTCACGTACGCGATGTACATCCCCAGCTCCCTCAAGGCGACGACCACCTTCACCCACATCATGCAGATGAAGCAGCCCGGCGCCGGCACCTCGCCGATGGTCGTGCAGTCACTGCGCCGGGTGAACGGCGTGCAGACCATCGAACTGAAGCTGCCCATCGCCGACATCCTCGTCGGCCGTACGAACCTCGAACCGCTCCACGACAGGTGGACGGACGTCGACTTCCAGATCAAGGTGGGCAACGGCTCGGCGGGAACGGTCCGTTGGATCCTCAAGAGCGGCTCGACAACGGTCGTCGACGCCGCACGAACCGGCGTGGACACCTTCCTCGCCGACCGCGTACGCCCCAAGTGGGGCATCTACCGCTCCCTCGGCGACACTTCGGGCTCGCTCCAGGACTGCCACCTGCTGCTCACCAACCTGCGCGGCTATCAACTCGTCTGACGGCAGGCCCTGTTCGGCGGCCTAGGCCCGGTACAGTGCCTCGACCTCCTTCGCGTACGCGTTCTCGATCGCCTTGCGCTTCAGTTTCAGGGACGGGGTCAGCAGACCGTGTTCCTCGGTGAACGGCTGGGCCAGGATGCGGAAGGTGCGGATCGACTCGGCCTTGGAGACCAGGGTGTTCGCGGCGACCACCGCGCGCCGTACCTCCTTCTCCAGGTCCGGGTCGCGGACCAGTTCCGTCGGGGTCAGCCGCGGTTTGCCGCGCATCGTGAGCCAGTGCTCGACCGCTTCGTGGTCCAGGGTGACCAGGGCCGCGATGTACGGGCGGTCGTTGCCGACCACGATGCACTGGGCGACCAGGGGATGGTCCCGGACGCGTTCCTCCAGGCCGCCCGGTGCGACGCTCTTGCCGCCCGACGTCACCAGGATCTCCTTCTTCCGGCCGGTGATCGTGAGGAAGCCGTCCTCGTCGAGGGAGCCCAGGTCGCCGGTGGCGAGCCAGCCGTCGTGCAGGGTCGCGTCCGTCGCCTTCTGGTTGTTCAGATAGCCCTGGAACACGTTGTCGCCGCGCAGCCAGATCTCGCCGTCGTCCGCGATGTGCACCGTCGTGCCCGGGATGGCCTGGCCGACCGTGCCGTAGCGGGTGCGTTCGGGCGGGTTCGCGGTGGCCGCCGCCGTCGTCTCCGTCAGACCGTAGCCCTCGAAGATGTGGACGCCCGCGCCCGCGAAGAACAGACCGAGCCGCCGGTCCATCGCCGATCCGCCCGTCATGGCGTGCCGTACGCGTCCGCCCATCGCGGCCCGGATCCTGGAGTACACGAGCTTCTCGAAGAGCTGGTGCTGCATCCGAAGGCCCGCCGAGGGGCCGGGGCCCAGGTCCCAGGCCTTCTCCTCCACGGCCTCCGCATAACGCACTGCGACCTCGACGGCCTTCTCGAAGAAGCCGTCCTTGCCTTCCCGCTCGGCCTTGCGGCGGGCCGCGTTGAGGACCTTCTCGAAGATGTACGGCACGCCGAGGAAGAACGTCGGCCTGAACGCGGCGAGGTCGGGCAGCAGGGCCGCCGCGTTCAACTGCGGCTGATGGCCGAAACGGACCCCTCCGCGGATCGCGGCCACCTGCACCATCCGGCCGAAGACATGCGCGAGGGGGAGGAAGAGGAGGGTGGCCGCCTCGTCGCCCTTCCTGGAGTGGAACACCGGCTCCCAGCGCTCGATGACGGTGTCCGCCTCGAACATGAAGTTGGCGTGGGTGATGACACAGCCCTTGGGGCGGCCCGTGGTGCCGGAGGTGTAGATGATCGTCGCGGTCGAGTCGGGCGTGACCGCGAGCCGGTGCCGGTGCACCATGTCGTCGTCCAGGTGCGCACCGGCCTCGTACAGCTCCTGCACGGCGCCCTCGTCGAGCTGCCACAGCTGGTGCAGCCGGGGCAGCCGGTCGATGACCGTGGCGATGGTCATCGCGTGGTCCTCGTGCTCCACCATCGCCGCTGTCACCTCGGCGTCGTACAGCATCCAGAAGACCTGCTCGGCAGAGGACGTCGGATAGACCGGCACCACCTGCGCGCCGATCGTCCACAGCGCGTAGTCAAAGAGCGTCCACTCGTAGCGCGTACGGGACATGATCGCGACCCGGTCCCCGAACCGGATGCCCTGAGCGAGCAGGCCCTTGGCGAGGGCGAGCACCTCGTCACGGAACTCGCCCGAGGTCACGTTCCGCCACTGGCCGGCCTCGTCCTTGCGGCCGAGCGCGACATGGCGGGGATCTTCCTGGGCACGCTCGAAGACCACGTCGGCCAGTCCGCCCACGGGCGGCGCCAACGCCAACGGAGGGTTGGTGAATTCGCGCAAACCCGCTCCTAGTGACGCACCGCACGGCGCCGTGAAAGCTACCCCACGGCTTCGCACCACGGGAGGGGGCGCGAAGCCGAGCGGTGTTCAGCTTCGGCGCCGTTGCGGGGCGTAAAATGCGTCTGTATGTGTAGGGGACGGACAGAAAATCGTACGTCGAAGTACGGTGCGGTTCCGTAATCTCCACCGAATCCGACCGGCCCGCTCACCACCCGCACCAGGCCTCTTGGGACTGTCTTTAAGGTTCGGGCAGCCTCTTGTGCGGTCGGTTCGCCCTCTCTGTCTGCGTCCCGGATGCGGATTTCGTCACACCCCGCACACCCCGCACACCCGCACCCGCACCGCCGTCAACGCCGGTGCAACCGGTCCCCGCTCGTCAGGATCGCCGCCGCCAGCGCGTCCGCCGCGCTCTGCGCCGGCGTACGGCGGTGGCCGTGCACCAGGACGAAGTCGACCCCGCCCAGCTCCGGCAGCCCGGAGCGGTCGGGTACGCGGACCAGGCCGGGCGGGATCAGTCCGCGCGAGTGGGCCATCACGCCGAGGCCCGCCCGGGCCGCCGCGATCAGTCCGTTGAGGCTGCCGCTGGTGCAGGCGACGCGCCACGCCCGGCCCTGCCGCTCCAGCGCCTCCATGGCGAGGGCGCGGGTGATGCCCGGCGGCGGGTACACGATCAGCGGCACCGGACGGTCGGGGTCCAGACGGAGCCGTTCCGTGCCGATCCACACCAGCTCGTCGTGCCAGACGGGCTCGCCGCGCGGATCCTCGGGGCGCCGCTTGGCCAGGACGAGGTCCAGTTTCCCGGCGGCCAGCTGCTCGTGGAGAGTGCCCGACAGCTCCACCGTCAGCTCCAGGTCGACGTCGGGATGGTCGTACCTGAAGCCCTCCAGAATCTCCGGCAGCCGGGTCAGTACGAAGTCCTCCGACGCGCCGAACCGCAGCCGGCCGCGCAGTCGTGTGCCCGTGAAGAACGCCGTCGCCTGTTCGTGCACCTCCAGGATGCGGCGGGCGAAACCGAGCATCGCCTCGCCGTCCTCGGTCAGTTCGACGGAGTGTGTGTCCCGGGCGAACAGCTGCCGTCCGGCCACGTCCTCCAGGCGCCGCACATGCTGGCTGACCGTCGACTGGCGCAGCCCGAGCCGCCGGGCGGCCTGCGTGAAGCTGAGCGTCTGGGCCACGGTCAGGAAGGTCCGCAGATGAGAGGGGTCGTACATGCTTCCCACGCTACCCTGTTATCGCGAAACGTGATGACAGTCAGAGCGGTATACGGGATTCCCGATCACGGACCGGAGGGGGACGATGGAAAGGGCACGACCGTCCTGCCCGTACCTGAAGCAGTGGAGCACCGTGAAACGCCTGAAGTGGCCGAGCTGGATGCCGATCGACCCCTACATCCTGCTGTTGCTCGGGACGGTGGGCCTCGCGGCGCTCCTCCCGGCGCGCGGGACTGGCGCCGACGTCGCCTCGGGTGCCTCCACGGCCGCCATCGCCCTCCTCTTCTTCCTTTACGGCGCCCGCCTCTCCACCCGCGAGGCGATGTCGGGGCTGAAACACTGGCGGCTGCACGTCACGGTCCTCGCCTGTACGTTCGTCGTCTTCCCGCTGCTCGGCCTGGCCGCCCGCGGACTCGAACCGGTGTTCCTGACCCACTCCCTCTACACCGGCCTGCTCTTCCTCACCCTCGTCCCGTCCACGATCCAGTCGTCCATAGCCTTCACCTCGATGGCCCGGGGCAACGTCCCCGCCGCGATCTGCGCGGGCTCCTTCTCCTCCCTCGTCGGCATCGTCGTCACCCCCCTGCTCGCGGCCACACTGCTCGGCAGCGCCGGCGGCGGCTTCTCGCTCGACTCGCTCCTCGAAATCGTGCTCCAGCTGCTGGTGCCGTTCGTCGCCGGGCAGCTGCTCCGGCGCTGGATCGGCGCGTTCGTCACCCGGCACAGGAAGGTGCTCGGTCTGGTCGACCGGGGCTCGATCCTCCTCGTCGTCTACACCGCGTTCAGCGAGGGCATGGCCGAGGGCATCTGGCACCAGGTCAGCGCCACCAGGCTCGCCGGACTCCTGGTGGTCGAGGCGGTACTCCTCGCGGCGATGCTGGCGCTCACCTGGTACGGCGGCAAGGCGCTCCGCTTCAACCGCGAGGACCGGATCGCGATCCAGTTCGCCGGCTCGAAGAAGTCCCTGGCGGCCGGACTGCCCATGGCGAGCGTTCTGTTCGGCGCCGAGGCCTCACTGGCCGTGCTGCCCTTGATGCTCTTCCACCAGATGCAGCTGATGGTGTGCGCGGTGATCGCCAAGCGCCGCTCGCGGGACCCGGTGGCCGACTCCGCCGGCGACTTTGAGGTCACCGGGCAGGACCGGCCGGACCGTCACGCGTCGCAGCCTGTACGGTGACGCGTCGCCGCTGAGCCGCGGGCCGGGTGAAGTCGGGCGCGCCCGCGCCCCGGAAGGAGCGCGGGACCGTATCAACCTGCGGCTGCGCCGCGTGGGCGCGACCAGCTCCACCGGGCCCGCGGCGAATGTCCGCATGTCCAGCGAGCGCCTAGCGGCGGGCGTTCACCTTGTCCATGGGCAGCCAGAGCACCGTGTTGCTCGTGGCCGCGGCCGCGTCCGTGGTGGCGGTCATGGAGGCCGCGGAGAGTTCCGCGGTGTCCAACGCCCGGTCCCAGACCCGGACATCGTCGATCGCGCCGCTGAAGTGCTGGAGGCTGTCCACCCGTTGTCCGATGTGCACCCCGAACACCCCATTGCGGCTGGCGGATCCGGACACGTCCGCCACGCTCACCGCCGTACCGTCGACGAAGAGGGTGAACTGGCTGCCGCCGCGGCGCAGGGCCGCGAAATGCCACTGGCCGTCGTTGTAGGTGCCCACAGAGGTAGCGGACGCCGTCCTGACGGCCGACGCGCCGTCCCGGACCGTGATCAGGCCCCGTAGGCGGTTGCTCGCGGGCTCGGCGCGGAGCCAGACCTGAGGCTGGGTGGAGCCGACCCCGCCCATCCACAGCAGCGGCCGGTCGCCCGTCGTCGCGGTGGTACGGAACCAGAGGGCAACGGTGAAGTCCTTGGTGCCGAGCGGCAGCCGGTCGCTGTACGGGAGGCGCACGGCGTCGTCCACGCCGTCGAACTCCAGCGCACCGCCGCCGAACACGCCGGTGGTCTGCGCGGTGCCGCCGAGAACGGCGGCCGGGCGGGCGCCCGGGGCCAGGTCGTGGGTGGTCGGGTCCGGGCCGCGCGGCGGTGTCAGCCAGTCCTCGGTGAAGCGGGCGAAGCGGATCTCGTCGCGCGCGTCGACGGTGCCGCCCTCGTACGTCAGGCCTACCGTCGCGCTGTCGATCTTCACCAGGTCGGAGTAACCGGACCAGTCCCGGGTGACGACCGTGCCCCGGTCCGCGCTGTCCCAGGTGCGCCCGCCGTCGTACGAGGAGCGGATCATCATCGTCCGTCGGCGGTCCGGATCGCCCGGGCAGGCCAGCAGTACGCGGACGCCGAAGCCCACGGTGGAGCACTGGACCTGCGGCGCGTAGAGGTCCGGGAGGGCGCGGAACGGGGTGAGGAAGCTGCTGCCGCCGTCCGCGCTGAAGGCCTGGGTGCGGTGGCCGAGATCGGTACCGTCCTGTTCACGCCCGCTGACCAGGATCACCCCGTCCGAGTGTTCGGTGAGTGTCACCTCGGACGGTTTCTGCCGGAAGGTGCCGTTCGCCGCGATCGGCCAGCTGTCGGTCGCGCCGACCTTCCAGTGGTCGCCGCCGTCGTCGCTGATGATCAGCGCGGCGTGGTTGGCGCTGATCCGGCTTCCGTCCCACGTCTCGGTGTTGACACCGAAGACGAGCCGGCCCGCGTGCGGTCCCCGGGCGAGCTGGATGCCGTGCACGGGGCCCGTCGCGTACCAGGAGTTCCACTCGGGAGGCATGATCTCGGCGCTCAGGTCGCGCGGCTCTGACCAGGTCAGCCCGTCGTCGTCGCTGTACTGCAGATGGGGGCTGCGGTCGCACGGCACCGGGCAGTTGCCGCCGCCCCGACCCGTGTTCCAGGTCTCCGCGAGGAGGATGCGGCCGGTCTCCCGGTCCACGATGGGCGCCGGGTTGCCGTGTGTGTCGACCCCGCCGTCGTTGACGACCTGGAGCGGGCCCCAGGTGCGCCCGTCGTCCGTCGACCGCTTGACGACGATATCGATGTCACCGGCGTCCCCGCAGTTGTCTCGGCGCCCCTCGGAGAAGGCCAGCAGCGTGCCCTTCAGGGTCCGGACGACGGCGGGGATCCGGTAGCAGGCGTAGCCGGGGTCCTGGGAGGCCCGGAAGAGCACCTGCTGTTCGAACGTGGCCGCCGGGGTGGCCTGTTCGGCGCCCGCGGGGCTCGGCAGAGCGAGCAGCAGAGCGGCCGTGGTGAACACGGCCGTGAGAGTGGATCTGAGACGTGCGCGAAGACTTGACGGCATGTACGGCCCTGCCCTTCAACGTCTGGACTTCATGCGTCTGGACTTCAGAGTTCGGGACTTCGGAGTTCGGGCTTCGGAGACCCGGGTTCACAGGTCTGCGCTTCAGAGGTCCGGACAACTGAACAGTTCGGCATCCGGAGATCTGGACATCCCGCGTCCAACATGCGTGCATCAGACGGTAGTTGGATGCTCAGCCGCCCCACAAGAACCGTGTGTCAGGGGTTCAGGACAACCTTGACGAGGTTGGTCCACGACTCGATGACCCGGTGTGCGCCGGCTATTCGGCCCAGCCGGAAACCGGTGAGGGCCGGGGTGGGCCACTCGCCGTCCTTGCCCGTCCGGGCGTACGGGACGACTTCGTCGGTGCCGGGGGAGCGCGCGATGTCGGCGTGGCCGTGGCCGAAACAGGGCCCGGTCACCCGGTCGGCCGGGAGCAGGGGCCCATCCGTGGGCCCGTACCGGACTCGGCGCATCCGCACCTGGCACCTCCAGAAAACCGTTGGGAGTCCCAACGATAATCGCATAACCGTTGGGAGGTCCAATGATTATTGGCTAGGCTTTTCATATGTCTGCCGAACTTCACTCCATACGTGTTCTCCCCAGCTGGATCCTGGGGAGGGTCGCTGATCGCGGACGCGCGCTGGTCGCCGCCGCGCTGGCCGGCGAAGGGCTGAAGACGTGGCATCACGTGGTGCTCTCCGCCGTCGCGGAGCTGGGCCCGGTCGCGCAGGCCGAACTGGTGCGCGGGGTGGGGCTCGACGCCAAGGACATGGTTGGCGTTCTCAACGACCTCCAGGCCGCCGGACTGATCGTGCGCACACCCGATCCGCACGACCGGCGAAAGAACGCGGTGACGGCGACGGGGGAGGGGCGGCGGCTGCTCGCCCGCTGCGAACGGGCCGCGCGGAAGGCCAACGACGAGCTGCTGGCGCCGCTCACGGTCGTGGAACGCGAGCTGTTCATGGGTTTGCTCACCCGGGTTTCGGGTGCGCGGTAGCCGCCCGGCGGCAAGAAGAGGCGGGGCCCCGGCGGCGCAGGGGGCGCTCCCCGCCGTTCGGGGCCCCGCCGCCGTGCCGCGGGGGAGCCGGTCAGCCCTGGGAGGCCGCGACCTGCAGAGCGATGCGGTCCTCGCCCGCGTACACGTTCATGTTGGCTCCCCGGAGGAAGCCCACCAGCGTCAGCCCCGACTCGGCCGCCAGGTCGACGGCGAGTGATGAGGGGGCCGAGACGGCCGCCAGTACCGGAATGCCGGCCATGACCGCCTTCTGTGCCAGCTCGAACGACGCCCGGCCGGAGACCAGCAGGACCGTGCGGGACAGGGGCAGGTCGCCGTTCTGCAGTGCCCGCCCGACCAGCTTGTCGACCGCGTTGTGCCGGCCCACGTCCTCACGGATGTCGAGCAGCTCGCCCTCCTCCGTGAACAGGGCCGCCGCGTGCAGACCCCCGGTCCGGTCGAACACCCGCTGGGACGCGCGGAGCCGGTCGGGGAGGCTCGCGAGCAGTTCGGGTGCCAGTCGGACCGGGGGGGTGCCGGCGCCGTCGTCGATGGCCCAACGGGCCGTCGTGCGGACGGCGTCCAGGCTCGCCTTGCCGCACAGGCCGCACGAGGACGTCGTGTACACGTTCCGTTCCAGCGTGATGTCGGGCATCACCACGTCCGGAGCCGTCCGCACGTCGACCACGTTGTAGGTGTTCGAACCGTCCGCCGTCGCGCCCGCGCAGTACACGATGTTCTGGAGTTCTCGCCGTTCGGCGAGCACACCCTCGCTCACAAGGAAGCCCGCGGCGAGCGCGAAGTCGTCGCCCGGTGTCCGCATGGTGATGGCGAGCGGCTTGCCGTTCAGCCGGATCTCCAGGGGTTCCTCGGCGACGAGCGTGTCCGGACGGGTGGAGACCGCCCCGTCGCGGATCCGGATCACCTTGCGTCGTTCCGTGACTCGTCCCATGTCCTGATCAGCCCCGGTTCTGTACGTGCTGGTAGGTGACCTTCACGATCTCATTGTCCTGCACGCGCGAAGTGCGGTGGCCGTGCGACGGAACCAAGTCGGCGAAATACTGTCTACAGTATGGAAGTTACGTCGACAAGGGGTGTGACACGGGTTGGAACGAAGACGTCCATGGCTCGCGAACGGCCCTCCGTGCGATCCCGGCCCACCGTTCGTCGCGCGGCCCCGGCATGCCGTTCGTCCGGTCCGCACGACCGTTCGGCGCAGCTCGCATACCGTTCACCGCATACGGTCGTCACGTCCGACCGGCCGTCTTCCCAACCGGGCGGCCGGTTCCTATCGTCCGGGATCATGAGTCCCCCTGTAGCACCACCCGGCTGGAGTCGCTGGCTCGTTCCTCCGGCCGCCCTCTCGGTTCACCTCTCCATCGGCCAGGCCTACGCCTGGAGCGTCTTCAAGCCGCCGCTGGAATCCGCGCTCGGCCTCAGCGGCACGCAGAGCGCGCTGCCCTTCCAGCTCGGCATCGTCATGCTCGGCCTGTCCGCCGCGTTCGGCGGCACCCTCGTGGAGCGCAACGGGCCGCGCTGGGCCATGACCGTCGCCCTGGTCTGCTTCTCCTCCGGCTTCCTGCTCGCCTCGCTCGGCGCCGCCACCGAGCAGTACTGGCTGATCGTCTTCGGCTACGGCTTCGTCGGCGGCATCGGCCTCGGTATCGGCTACATCTCGCCCGTGTCGACCCTGATCAAGTGGTTCCCCGACCGGCCCGGCATGGCCACCGGCATCGCGATCATGGGCTTCGGGGGTGGCGCGCTCATCGCCTCGCCCTGGTCGGCGCAGATGCTGGAGTCGTTCGGCTCCGACAGCTCCGGGATCGCGCTCGCCTTCCTGGTGCACGGACTGACGTACGCCGTGTTCATGTCGCTCGGGGTGCTCCTGGTGCGGGTGCCGCGCAGCGCGAGGCCCGCCGACAGCGGGGCGAGCGGGCCGACTGCCCTCGCGGGCGCCCAGGTCTCCGCGCGCAGCGCCGTGCGGACCCCGCAGTTCTGGTGTCTGTGGGTCATCCTCTGCATGAACGTGACCGCGGGCATCGGCATCCTGGAGAAGGCCGCGCCGATGATCAAGGACTTCTTCGCGGACAGCTCCACGCCGGTCTCGGTGTCGGCGGCGGCCGGCTTCGTCGCGCTGCTGTCGGCGGCCAACATGGCGGGCCGGATCGGCTGGTCGTCCACCTCCGACCTGATCGGCCGCAAGAACATCTACCGCGTCTACCTCGGCGTGGGCGCGCTGATGTACGCGTCGATAGCCTGGTTCGGGGACTCCTCCAAACCGCTGTTCATCCTGTGTGCCCTGGTGATCCTCTCCTTCTACGGCGGCGGCTTCGCCACCATCCCCGCCTATCTGAAGGATCTCTTCGGGACCTACCAGGTGGGCGCGATCCATGGGCGGCTGCTCACCGCCTGGTCCACGGCCGGTGTCCTCGGTCCGCTGATCGTCAACTGGATCGCCGACCGGCAGGAGGAGGCCGGCAAGCACGGATCGGCCCTCTACGGGATGTCGTTCTACATCATGATCGGACTGCTCGCCGTCGGCTTCGTCGCCAACGAACTCGTCCGTCCCGTCGACCCCCGTCACCACATCCCCGCGCCGAAGGAGGCCGCCGATGTCCAGCGAGAGCCGTCCGTCTGAGAACACGGGCCCGCCCGACCGCCGGCCCCTGATCGCATTCTCCTGGGTATGGGTGGGTGCGCCGCTCTGCTACGGGCTCTACGAGCTGGTGCGGAAGGCGACACAGCTGTTCACAGCGTAGGTGTTCGGTCACTCTGGAGTCTGATGGAAGCCGACAACCCGACCGCGCGAATCCTGTGGCATCGCGTGCCGTCGTACTGGTGAGTCACTGATCAGACTGGTGGATCCCGCTACCGAAAAGCAGCAAGGGGGCCCACCCATGAACGGCTCGCGCATCACCGCGGTCGGTCACTACCAGCCCGCCAAGGTACTCACGAACGAGGAACTGGCGGGTCTGGTCGACACCAGCGACGAGTGGATCAGAAGCCGGGTGGGCATCCGTACGCGCCACATCGCCGGGCCCGACGAGCCTGTCGACGAGCTGGCCGCACACGCCGCCGCCAAGGCGCTCGCGTCGGCGGGTCTGGCCGCGAGCGACATCGACCTCGTCCTCGTCGCCACCTCCACCGCCGTCGACCGCTCCCCGAACATGGCCGCCCGGGTCGCGAACCGGCTCGGTATCCCCTCGGCGGCCACGATGGACCTCAATGTGGTGTGCGCCGGGTTCACCCACGCCCTGGCCACGGCCGATCACGCGGTACGGGCCGGGGGATCGCAACGGGCCCTCGTCATCGGCGCCGACAAGATGTCCGCGGTGACGGACTGGACCGACCGCACGACCTGCGTACTCGTCGGGGACGGGGCGGGCGCCGCGGTCGTCGAAGCGTGTCCGGCGCCGGCCGGGCCGGGGCTCGCCGGTATCGGGCCCGTGCTCTGGGGTTCGGTGCCCGAGATGGGGCACGCGGTACGGATCGAGGGCACGCCCGCACGGTTCGCGCAGGAGGGGCAGAGTGTGTACCGCTGGGCCACCACCCAGCTGCCCCGCATCGCCCGCCAGACCTGTGAGCGCGCGGGCCTCGCCCCCGAGGACCTCGCTGCCGTGGTCCTGCACCAGGCCAACCTGCGCATCATCGAACCGCTGGCCGAGAAGATCGGCGCGGTGAACGCCGTCGTGGCACGCGATGTCATCGAGTCCGGCAACACCTCGGCCGCCAGCATCCCGCTCGCCTTCTCGAAACTGGTAGAGCGCGCGGAGATCTCCACCGGCGACCCGGTCCTGCTGTTCGGTTTCGGCGGCAATCTCTCTTACGCCGGACAGGTCGTCCGCTGCCCGTAGGGCCCGACTCGGACGGGTGGGTCGATCTGCGGCCCGCCCAGGGAGTCTTCGCGCACGTCGGCCGATTCCTCCCGGCCGATGTCCGCCGCACCCACGCGTCCTCTTCTTTGTCCTCTTAGAGGAAGAAGTCGGCGCCAATCTCTGCCCGACTTCTTCCCAGCCCCGGCAGTCACTGCTACGTTCCACTCGAAAGCCCGGCGAAGTGGCCAGAAAACGTGGCCGGTTGGTGCCTGACCAGGCGGGGAGGGGCTTGTGAGACGTATGACCGCGCGACCCGCGAACGCCCATCAGGCCCGGCTGCTGCGGCTGTTGCGTGACGGCGGGCCCAACTCCCGGGCCCAGCTGGGGGACCAGGTCGACCTGTCACGGTCCAAGCTGGCCGTGGAGGTGGACCGGCTCCTGGAGACCGGCCTGGTCGCGGCCGACGGACTCGCCGCCTCGCGAGGCGGTCGCCGCTCCCACAACATCCGGCTCGCCCCCGCCCTGCGTTTCCTCGGTGTGGACATCGGTGCGACCTCGATCGACATCGCGGTCACCAACGCCGAACTGGAAGTGCTGGGCCACCTCAACCAGCCCATGGACGTCCGAGAGGGCCCGGTCGCGGTCTTCGAGCAAGTCCTGTCCATGGCAGCCAAGTTGCGGACCTCCGGGCTCGCGGAGGGGTTCGACGGCGCCGGGATCGGCGTCCCGGGTCCGGTCCGTTTCCCCGAGGGCGTGCCGGTCGCCCCGCCGATCATGCCCGGCTGGGACGGCTTCCCCGTGCGGGAAGCGCTCAGCCAGGAACTGGGCTGCCCGGTGATGGTCGACAACGACGTGAACCTGATGGCCATGGGGGAGCAGCACGCGGGCGTCGCCCGTTCCGTGGGCGACTTCCTCTGCATCAAGATCGGCACCGGGATCGGTTGCGGCATCGTCGTCGGCGGTGAGGTCCACCGTGGGGTGACCGGCAGCGCCGGCGACATCGGCCACATCCAGGCGGTGCCCGACGGCCGCCCGTGCGCCTGCGGCAACCGAGGGTGCCTGGAAGCCCACTTCAGTGGCGCGGCTCTGGCCCGGGACGCCAAAGAGGCGGCCCAGCAGGGACTTTCGGCGGAACTCGCGGCCCGGTGGGAGGCGAGCGGCACCCTGAGTGCCGTCGACGTCGCCGCCGCCGCTGCCGCCGGGGACGCCACCTCGCTCGACCTGATCCGCGAGGGTGGCAACCGCACCGGCCAGGTCATCGCGGGTCTGGTCAGCTTCTTCAACCCCGGCCTGGTGGTGATCGGCGGCGGGGTGACCGGCCTCGGCCACACCCTCCTCGCCGCGATCCGTACCCAGGTCTACCGCCAGTCGCTGCCCCTCGCGACCGGCAACCTGCCCATTGTTCTGGGGGAGTTGGGCCCCACCGCCGGCGTCATCGGCGCCGCCCGGCTCATCAGCGACCACCTGTTCTCACCCGCGTAGACCGCTCCGCACCTACGGCTCACCAGTACAGCGCGCTGCTCTGCCCTGCTCAAAACGCCTGCCCGGCAGGCGAACCACCCTGCAACCGGCCCGCACGCCCGCCAAGGGGAACCGTCATGGCACCAGAACCACCGCTGCTCAGCATGTCCGGCATCACCAAGTCGTTTCCCGGCGTCCGGGCCCTCGACGGCGTCGACCTCGACGTCCAGGCCGGTGAGGTGCACTGTCTGCTCGGCCAGAACGGCGCCGGGAAGTCCACGCTCATCAAGGTCCTGGCCGGCGCCCACCAGCCCGACGGCGGAACCATCGACTGGCGCGGCGAGACTGTCACCCTGCGCTCGCCCATCGCCGCCATGCGCCTGGGCATCGCCACCATCTACCAGGAACTCGACCTGGTCGAGGGTCTGTCGGTGGCCGAGAACGTCCACCTCGGCCATGAACCAACGGTCGCCGGATTCGTCGTACGAGGAAAGGCGGCGAAGGCGTCGACGGCCGCGCTGCTGAAGCGGCTCGGTCATCCGGAGGTCGATCCGGGGCGCCTGGTCGGGGAGTTGTCGGCGGCGCAGCAGCAGATCGTGTCGATGGCGCGGGCCCTCTCCCACGACGTACGGCTGATCGTCATGGACGAGCCGTCCGCCGCGCTCGACCCGGAGGAGGTCGACAACCTCTTCCGTATCGTCGGCGACCTGACCGCGGACGGGGTCGCCGTCGTCTACATCTCGCACCGCCTGGAGGAGATCCGCCGCATCGGCGACCGCGTGACCGTCCTCAAGGACGGCCGCGCGGTGGCGGGCGGACTTCCGGCGAAGTCCACGCCGACCCGAGAGGTCGTCGCCCTGATGACGGGCCGGAACGTCGAGTACGTCTTCCCGGAGCGCCCCGCGACACCGGCGGACGCGGGCGGCGCGCCGGTCCTCGAAGTCCAGGGCCTGGCCAGGGAGGGCGAGTTCGCGCCCGTCGACCTCACCGTGCGGCCCGGCGAGATAGTCGGCCTTGCCGGACTGGTCGGGTCGGGTCGCTCGGAGATCCTGGAGACGGTCTACGGCGCCCGTAAGCCGACCGCCGGTCAAGTCCTCGTCGACGGGCGGGTGTTGCGGCCCGGCAGTGTACGGGCCGCAGTGCGCGCCGGACTCGGCCTCGCCCCCGAGGAACGCAAGGCGCAGGCCCTGCTGATGCTGGAGTCCGTCACCCGTAATGTGTCGGTCTCCTCCATGTCCCGCTTCGCACGCGGCGGTTGGATCGACCGGGGCGCCGAACTGAGTGCCGCCCGCGCCGCCACCCGTGAACTGTCACTGCGGCCCGACAACCCCTCCGTGCCCGTCCGTACCCTCTCCGGCGGCAACCAGCAGAAGGCGGTCCTCGCCCGCTGGCTGCTGCGGGGCTGCCGCGTCCTGCTGCTCGACGAACCGACCCGGGGCGTCGACGTCGGCGCCCGCGCCGAGCTGTACGCGGTGATCCGCCGCCTCGCCGACGAGGGCCTCGCCGTCCTGCTGGTCTCCAGCGAGATACCCGAGGTCGTGGGGCTGGCCGACCGGGTGGTGGTTCTCCGCGAGGGCCGGGTTGTTCACTCCGGCCCCTCGCAGGAACTGGACGAGTTTCGCGTACTCGACCTCGTCGTGACTCCGCCGGTTCCTGAAGGAGGTGGCTTCTCAGTCGGCCGCTGACCGGTCTCATGCCGGTCAAGCCCTGACCGTTGCCCGAAGGCAGAAGCCAACTTAGCAGCGTCATGACGGGAGTTGCCCGTGCCCAGCAAACTGCACCCGACGGGGTCAATGGCCGAACGTGAGTCCGATCGTGCGGCTTCCCTCAACGGCCCGGTACGCGCCTTGATGGCCCGCGCCGACATCCGCACCCTCTCCCTCCTCGGCGTGCTCGCCGCGCTCATCGTCGTCGGCGGTATCACCAAGCCCGACGAGTTCCTCGACACCCGCAACCTCCAACTCGTCCTCACCCAGGGCTCGGTGATCGGTGTCGTCACTGTCGGCATGACCTTCGTCATCATGTCGGGAGGTATCGATCTGTCGGTCGGCGCGATCGTGGCCCTCTCCTCGGTTTGGGCGACCACCGTCGCCACCCAGGAGTACGGCTTCGCGGGCATCCTCTTCACCGCCGTGCTCGTCGGCGTGAGCTGCGGCCTGGTCAACGGGCTGCTTATCGCGTACGGCGGGATGGTCCCGTTCATCGCCACGCTCGCCATGCTGGCCTCGGCGCGCGGACTCGCCCTCCAGATCACGGACGGCGCGACGCAGATCGTCACGATCGGCAGCGTCCTCGACCTCGGCGAACGCGACGCGTACATCCTCGGCATCCCGCCACTGGTACTGGTCTTCGCGGTAGTGACGATCATCGGCTGGCTGATCCTGAACCGCACCACCTTCGGCCGCCGCACGGTCGCCGTGGGCGGCAACGCGGAGGCGGCCCGCCTGGCCGGCATCGACGTACGCCGCCAGCGCCTCTATCTGTACCTCCTGTCCGGACTGTGCTGCGGGATCGCCGCGTTCCTGCTGATCATCCTGTCCGGCTCGGGCCAGAACACCAACGGCAACCTGTACGAGCTGGACGCCATCGCCGCCGCGATCATCGGCGGCACCCTGCTCAGCGGAGGCCGCGGCACCATTGTCGGCTCCGTCCTGGGCGTTCTGATCTTCACCACGATCACCAACATCTTCGCCCTGAACAACCTGCAGAGCGATGTGCAGCAGATCGCCAAGGGCGCGATCATCGTCGCCGCCGTGCTCGTCCAGCGCCGTACCGCAAGCACGACCTGAGGGAAGGGTTCACCGTCATGCCACAGCCGACGCCTTTCACAAGCCGCAGAGGACTGCTCTTCGGGACCGCCGCCGTCGGGGCGGGAGTCCTGCTCGCCGGTTGCACCAGCAACGAATCCGACGACGAACCCGCGTCGAACGACCAGCCGGCCGCCGCCGACACCCCCGGCAAGGCCGTCACCATCGGCTTCGCCGGACCGCAGGCCGACCACGGCTGGCTCAACGCGATCAACGACAACGCCAAGAGCAGGGCGAAGAAGTACTCCGACGTGACGCTGGAGATCACCGAGGGCTCCAACGACACCGCCGCGCAGATCGGCCAGATCGAGACCCTGATCAACAAGAAGGTCGACGTGCTGGTGATCCTGCCCGCCGACGGCAAGGCGCTCACCCAGGTGGGCCTGAAGGCGATGCGTGCCGGCATCCCGGTGGTCAACCTGGACCGGATCTTCAACACCCCGCAGGCGTACCGCTGTTGGATAGGAGGCGACAACTACGGCATGGGCCTCAACGCCGGTCACTACATCGGCGAGAAGCTCAAGGACGTGAGCGACGCCAAGGTCATCGAACTCGCGGGCCTCGACAACCTGGAACTGACCAAGCAGCGTACCCAGGGCTTCGACGACGCGCTGAAGAACTACCCGAACATCAAGAAGGTCGCCCGCCAGGCCGCCGAGTTCACGGTCGAGTCGGGACAGGCCAAGACGGCCCAACTCCTACAGGCCCAGCCGAAGTTCGACGCCCTGTGGAACCACGACGACGACCAGGGTGTGGGCGCGCTGCGGGCGATCGAGCAGGCCGGACGCGACGACTTCCTGATGGTCGGCGGCGCGGGCGCCCTCTCCGCCTTCCAGGCCATCAAGCGGGACAACGGCGTCCTGAAGGCGACGGTGCTCTATCCGCCCACGATGGCCGCGTCGGCGATCGACCTGGCCCGTGCGCTGGGCCAGGCCAAGGGAGTGAGCGGCCTCGCGGAGTTCGAGATCCCGTCCTCCCTGACGCTGTACTCGGCGGTGGTCGACAAGGACAACGTCGACCAGTACATGCCCACGGGCTTCAAGTAGAGGGACCGGGGCCACGGGTCTGGACTGATCTACCAGGCGTGCGGTTCGGCCGCGCCCCTCAAGGGCGCGGGGCTGGGTCGGTGCGCGGCTCCGATGAGTGGGCGTGACCCGCCACAGCGGACCCGCAGCCGACACACAGGACCCGAGGAGCGCGTGGCATCGACTCCGCCTTCCTCCCCAAAGCCCTGCCCCCCCCCGAAGCCCGCATGGCTCCGGAAACGCACCCCCCCACAGTGCCAACCACGAGGAGGACATCCGCATGGGACAGCCGCAGGCAGACGCCGGGAAGCCGGTGCTGGGCGTCGGCATGGTCGGGTACGCGTTCATGGGTGCCGCCCACTCCCAGGGCTGGCGCACCGTGGGCCGTGTCTTCGACCTGCCACGGCGCCCGGTGCTCGCCGCGATCTGCGGCCGGGACGCCGGGGCCGTCCGAGCGGCGGCGGACCGGCACGGCTGGGCGGTGGCCGAGACCGACTGGCGTGCCATGATCGAACGGGACGACGTCGACCTCGTCGACATCTGTACTCCCGGCGACAGCCACGCCGAGATCGCCCTCGCCGCCCTCGCCGCGGGCAAACACGTACTGTGTGAGAAGCCCCTCGCGAACACCGTCGAGGAAGCCGTGGCGATGGCAGTGGCCGCCGAAGAGGCGGAGCGGCGCGGCCAGCTGGCGATGGTCGGCTTCAACTACCGTCGGCTGCCCGCCACCGCGCTCGCCCGTTCCATGGTCGCCGAGGGCAGGCTCGGCAGTCTGCGGCACGTACGGGTGACGTATCTTCAGGACTGGCTGGTGGACCCGGAGTTCCCGCTCACCTGGCGGTTGCGCAAGGAGTCGGCGGGGTCGGGCGCGCTCGGCGACCTGGGCGCCCACATCGTCGACCTCGCCCAGTACCTCGTGGGCGAGACGCTCGCGGGGGTCTCCGCACTGACCGAAACCTTCGTACGGGAGCGCCCGTTGCCCGGCGGCCCCACCAGCGGCCTGACCGCCGCCCCGGCCACCGGTGCCGGACAGGTCACCGTGGACGACGCCGCCGTGTTCACCGGCCGCTTCCCCTCGGGCGCCCTCGCCTCCTTCGAGGCGACCCGGTACGCGACCGGCCGCAAGAACGCCCTGCGCATCGAACTCAACGGCGAACACGGCTCGTTGGCCTTCGACCTGGAGCGCCTCAACGAACTCGAGTACCACGACGGCACCGAACCCGGCACGCGCGCCGGCTTCCGCCGCATCCTCGTCACCGAACCGGACCACCCCTACCTGGAAGCCTGGTGGCCGCCGGGCCACGGCCTCGGCTACGAGCACAGCTTCGTCCACCAGGCCCGCGACCTCGTTCACGCGATCGCGGCGGGCAGCCGGCCCCGGCCGTCCTTCGCGGAGGGCCTCCAGGTGCAACGTGTCCTGGCGGCGGTCGAGGAGAGCGCGGAGAAGAACTCCGTCTACACGCCCATAACGGTCTCACCCGTATCGGTCTGAGGAGGCTCGACGAGAATGCCGCGCGACTTCACGCTCTTCACCGGCCAGTGGGCCGACCTGCCTCTCGAAGAGGTCTGCCGCCTCGCCCGTGACTTCGGCTACGACGGACTCGAACTCGCCTGCTGGGGCGACCACTTCGAGGTCGACAAGGCCCTCGCGGATCCCTCCTATCTGGCGGGCCGCCACCAACTCCTCGACAAGTACGGCCTCAAGTGCTGGGCGATCTCCAACCACCTCGTCGGCCAGGCCGTCTGCGACGCCATCATCGACGAACGGCACCAGGCGATCCTGCCCACCCGAATCTGGGGCGACGGCGACGCGGAAGGGGTGCGGCAGCGGGCGGCTGCCGAGATCGCCGACACCGCGCGGGCCGCCGCCGCCTTCGGCGTCGACACCGTCATCGGCTTCACCGGTTCCGCGATCTGGCACCTGGTCGCGATGTTCCCGCCCGCCCCCGAGTCGATGATCGACCGCGGCTACCAGGACTTCGCCGGCCGCTGGAACCCGATCCTTGATGTCTTCGACGCCCAGGGTGTGCGGTTCGCACACGAAGTCCACCCGAGTGAGATCGCTTACGACTACTGGACAACTCGGCGTGCGCTGGAGGCAGTTGATCACAGACCCGCCTTCGGTCTGAACTTCGACCCCTCGCACTTCGTGTGGCAGGACCTCGACCCGGTCGGCTTTCTGTGGGACTTCCGCGACCGGATCTACCACGTCGACTGCAAGGAGGCCCGTAAACGGCTCGACGGCCGCAACGGCCGCCTCGGCTCGCATCTGCCCTGGGGCGACCCGCGCCGAGGCTGGGACTTCGTGTCGGCCGGCCACGGCGACGTCCCCTGGGAGGACGTCTTCCGCATGCTGCGCTCGATCAACTACCAGGGCCCCATCTCCGTGGAGTGGGAGGACGCCGGCATGGACCGGCTCCAGGGCGCCCCCGAGGCGCTGACCCGCCTCAAGGCGTACGACTTCGAACCGCCGTCGGCCTCGTTCGACGCGGCGTTCGGCAGCAACGACTGAGCCGTTCCTGAATTTGTTCCGGGGTGACGGCGCACCCCGGCGTATCGCACCCGCATGTACAACGAGCCCCATTCTGGAGGCATTCGTGCACGCGAAAGACGGCACCACCAGCACCGGCAGAATCGGGAGTCGCAGACGACACCCCCAAGTCCGCAGAGCGCTCGCCCTGTTCACGGGCGCGATGCTCGCGGGAGCGTCACTGACCCTGGCAGCACCCCAGGCCGGCGCAGCCGTCGCCGAGCCCGCAGCCGCCGAGGACTTCCAGCAGGTCACCCTGGCCAAGGGGGAACCGGAGGTCGGCGAGCCCATGTCGCTCGCCGTCCTCCCGGACCGTTCGGTCCTGCACACCTCGCGCGACGGCGAACTCCGCATCACCGACGCCGCCGGAAACACCCGGCTCGCCGGAAAGCTCGACGTCTACTCCCACGACGAGGAGGGCCTCCAAGGCATTGGCGTCGACCCGCAGTTCAGCACCAACCGCTTCATCTACCTCTACTACGCGCCCCCGTTGAACACCCCGGCGGGTGACGCCCCCGAGACGGGCACCGCGGCCGACTTCGCGCCCTTCGACGGCGTCAACCGGCTCTCCCGGTTCGTCCTCAACGCCGACGGCACGCTCGACAACGCCAGCGAGACGGAGATCCTCGATGTCCCGGCCTCACGCGGCCTGTGCTGCCATGTCGGCGGCGACATCGATTTCGACGCGGCGGGCAACCTGTACCTGTCGACGGGCGACGACACCAACCCCTTCCAGTCCGACGGCTTCACGCCCATCGACGAGCGCGCCAACCGCAACCCGGCCTTCGACGCACAGCGTTCGTCCGGCAACACCAACGACCTGCGCGGCAAGATCCTGCGCATCAAGGTCAACGCGGACGGCTCGTACACCGTCCCGGACGGCAACCTGTTCGCGCCCGGCACGGACAGGACGCGCCCCGAGATCTACGCGATGGGTTTCCGCAACCCGTTCCGCTTCAGCGTCGACAAGGCGACCGGCGTCCTGTACATCGGCGAGTACGGTCCCGACGCGGGCGCGGCCGACCCGGCCCGGGGCCCCGCGGGACAGGTCGAGTTCGCCCGCGTCCCCGGCCCCGGCAACTATGGCTGGCCGTACTGCACCGGCGCCAACGACCCCTACGTCGACTACGACTTCGCGACCGGGACATCGGGCGCCGCCTTCGACTGCGCCGCACCGAAGAACACCTCGCCCAACAACACCGGCCTGACCGACCTTCCGCCGGCGCAGGCCGCCTGGATCCCGTACGACGGCGCGTCCCTGCCGGAGTTCGGCGACGGCTCCGAGTCACCGATGGGCGGCCCGGTCTACCACTACGACCCCTCGCTCGACTCCCCGGTCAAGTTCCCCGAGGCGTACGACGGTGACTTCTTCGCCGGTGAGTTCGGCCGCCGCTGGATCAAGCGGATCAGCAGCGACGCCGACGGGGCCGTCCAGTCCATCAACGACATTCCGTGGACCGGCACCCAGGTGATGGACATGGCCTTCGGACCGGACGGCGCGCTGTACGTCCTCGACTACGGCATCTCGTGGTTCGGCGGCGACGAGCACTCCGCCCTCTACCGCATCGAGAACGCCACCGACGGCCACTCCCCGGTCGCCCAGGCCGCCGCGGACGTCACCTCCGGACAGGCCCCGCTGCGGGTGAAGTTCTCCTCCGCCGGCACCACCGACCAGGACGCCGACGCCCTCACCTACAGCTGGGACTTCGGCGACGGCGGGACATCGACCTCGGCGAACCCCTCCCACAGGTACAAGAAGAACGGGACGTACACGGCGACGGTGACCGCCGAGGACCCCTCCGGCCGCACGGGCAGCGCGAGCGTCCAGATAGTGGTCGGCAACACCGCTCCCGAGGTGGTCCTCCAACTCCCGAAGGACGGTCAGCTGTTCGCGTTCGGTGACGCCATCCCGTTCAAGGTGAAGGTCACCGACCGCGAGGACGGCCGGAGCATCGACTGCTCGAAGGTCGAGGTCACCTTCATCCTCGGTCACGACAGCCACGGCCACCCGCAGACCTCGGCGAAGGGCTGCTCCGGCACCATCCAGACCAGCGCCGACGGCGGGCACGACCCCAACGCCAACATCTTCGGGGTCTTCGACGCGCAGTACACCGACCTCGGAGGCGGCGGCCAGGCACCCCTGACCACCCATGATCAGAACGTCCTCCAGCCAACTCACCGACAGGCCGAGCATTTCAACAACTCCACGGGCACAGCGGTGAGTTCACGAGCGGCGGCCAACGGCGGCAAAACCGTCGGCGACATCGACAACGGCGACTGGATCGCCTTCACGCCGTACGCCCTGGGCAACGCCGAGTCGTTCACGGCACGCGTCGCCTCGGCCGGCGCGGGCGGCAGGCTGGAGATCCGCGCGGGTTCACCCACCGGCCGGGTGCTGGGCCGGGCGACCGTACCGGCGACCGGCGGCTGGGACACCTACCAGGACGTCACCGCCACCCTGTCCCACGCCCCCCGGGGCACGACCACCTTCTACCTGGTCTTCAGGGGAGCGGCGAGCGGCGACCTGTACGAGGTGGACGACTTCACCTTCACGACACGCTGAGAGGAGTGAGCCATGCGACCAACAGGCCGAACAATCACCGCTGTCGCGGGCACGGCACTGCTCCTCGGCAGCGTGTCGACCCCGGCCGCCTCCAAGCCCGCCGCACAGCACGCCGACCGGGTGCTGGTCTTCTCCAGGACGGCAGCCTTCCGGCACGACTCGATCCCTGACGGCATCGCCGCCCTGAAGGAGCTGGGCACGAGCGCCGGCTTCAGGGTCGACGCGACGGAGGACGCGACCGCGTTCAACCCGGCGAACCTCCGCCGGTACGCGGCCGTCGTCTTCCTCTCGACGACCGGCGACGTGCTGACGGGCCGTCAACAGCGGTTCTTCGAGAGCTACATCCATCACGGCGGCGGCTACGTGGGCATCCATGCGGCGGCCGACACGGAATACGACTGGTCGTTCTACGGCGGCCTGGTCGGCGCCTACTTCCAGGGACACCCGGCGATCCAGCCGGCCCGGATGGAGGTGGAGGACCACGCCCACCCGGCGACCTCGGCCCTGGGCGCGGACTGGAACCGTACGGACGAGTGGTACAACTACCGCTCAAATCCCAGGAGTTCGGTCCGCGTCCTGGCATCCCTCGACGAGTCGTCGTACAGCGGCGGCACGATGAACGGCGACCACCCGATCGCCTGGTGCCAGAACTACGCGGGCGGACGCTCCTTCTACACCGGCGTCGGCCACCTGTCGTCCGCGTACGCCGAACCCGCCCTCCGCCAGCATTTGTTGGGCGGACTCCGCTGGGCTGCCGGCAAGGCCCAGGCGGACTGCCGCCCGGAGAACGGCTACCAGCCGCTCTTCGACGACACCTCACAGACAGGGTGGAAACAGGCGGGCCCGGGCACTTTCACCCTCTCCGACGACGGCACGCTGACATCGTCGGGCGGGATGGGGATGCTCTGGTACGCCGACCGGAGCTTCGGCGCCTACTCGCTGAAGCTGGACTGGAAGGCCCACGGCGACGACAACTCCGGTGTGTTCGTGGGCTTCCCGCCCTCGGACGATCCATGGTCGGCGGTCACCGAGGGCTACGAGATCCAGATCGACGCGACCGACGCCCCCGACCGCACCACCGGGGCCGTGTACGGCTTCCGCTCCGCCGACCTGAGGAAGCGCGACCGCGCGCTGAATCCGCCGGGGGAGTGGAACACGTACGAGATCCGCGTGGAGGGCGAACGGCTCCGCGTCTGGCTCAACGGCGTGCAGATCAACGATTTCACCAACACCGATCCGTCCCGCAGCCTGCGGGACGGCCATGTCGGCATCCAGAACCACGGGCCCGAAGACCAGGTGTCCTTCCGCGACATCCGGATCAGGGAACTGTCCGTGACCGCGCCGGCGACCCCGGCCGCTCCGGGCGACTGAGCGGCGGCGGGCGGGAGACGCCGGACTCCCGCCCGCCGCCTTCCCCCCCCGGCCTGCCGCCGGGGCGTGTGAACGACAAGGAGGCTGCCCATGTCCACGTCGTCGTCTCATCCTCGAACTCGCGTGGGGGTATGGCTGGTCGGAGCCCGCGGCTCCGTCGCCACCACCGTTGTCGCGGGCTGCGCCGCCATGACAGCGGGACTGCACCGTCCCACGGGCATGGTCACCGAAACACCCCCGTTCACGGACTGCGGCCTCCCACCCCTGTCCTCCCTCGTCTTCGGCGGCCACGACACGGTGGACTGCCCGCTGCCCAAACGCGCGGAAGCGCTGACGGCGGCAGGTGTCCTGCCGTACGGCCTCACATCGGCGATCGCCTCCGAACTGGCCGCCGCGGACCGGGAGATCAGGCCCGGCGCCCCAACTCCGGGTGATACGAACCGAACCCCGGACGACCTGGTGGCGGCCTTCGCCTCGGACATCCGGGACTTCGTACGACGCCACGCCCTGACCCGGGCGGTGGTGGTGAACGTGGCCTCGACGGAACCGACCCCGACCGGTTCCGCGCTTCCGCCGAGCTCCCTGTACGCGGCGGCGGCCCTGCGCGCGGGCTGCCCGTACGTCAACTTCACCCCGTCGACGGGACTGCACCACCCCGCGCTGGCCCCCACGGCGGCGACGAGCGGTCTGCCCTACGCGGGCCGGGACGGCAAGACGGGCCAGACACTGCTCAGGTCTGTCCTCGGGCCGATGTTCACACAACGAGCCCTGGAGGTCCGCGCCTGGTCGGGCACCAACCTCCTCGGCGGAGGAGACGGAGCGTCCCTCGCCGACCCCGCCGCGGCGGCGGCGAAGAACGCGGGCAAGGAACGCGTCCTCGCCGACACCCTCGGCACAACACCCGAGGGCGTGGTCCACATCGACGATGTCCCGTCCCTCGGCGACTGGAAAACCGCGTGGGACCACATCGCCTTCGACGGCTTCCTCGGCACCCGCATGATCCTCCAGACCACGTGGCAGGGCTGCGACTCGGCCCTGGCGGCCCCCCTGGTCCTCGACCTGGCCCGCCTCACCGCCCGCGCCCACGAAGCCGGCCTCTCCGGCCCCCTGAGCGAACTCGGCTTCTACTTCAAGGACCCGGTGGGCGACGGCCCGTCGGGGCTGGGGGAGCAGTACGCCGAGTTGGCGGGGTTCGCGGCGCGGCTTCGGGGCGATAGGGCGCGTGAGGGGCCGGGCCGGGACGCGGACACCTGGGCGGAGCGCCGCTTCCCGACCGGGCCCCTGTGCGGGCGACCGTCCGACGGGGAGGGGGAACGCCGGTGAACACGCCACCCGACGCGACACCCCGGGGCGGTGTACGGGGCCGGGGCCGCCGGGAACAGGCCCGGGCCGGGGCACCGCACGACCCCACCGCCCCGCTCCGTTTCGGCTACGGAACCAACGGTCTCACCGACCTCCGCCTCGACGACGCCCTCGGCCTGCTGGCCGACCTCGGCTACGACGGCGTCGGCCTGACTCTCGACCACATGCATCTCGACCCGCTCGCCGCCGACCTCCCCGCCCGCACCCGACAGGTCGCCCGCCGCCTGAACACCCTCGGCCTGGGTGTCACCGTGGAAACCGGCGCCCGCTATGTACTCGACCCGCGCCGCAAACACGGCCCCTCCCTCCTCGACCCGGACCCGGACGACCGCTCACGACGCGTCGACCTCCTGCTTCGAGCTGTACGAGTCGCCGCCGACCTCGGCGCCCATGCCGTGCACTGCTTCAGCGGCATCACCCCCGCAGACACGACCCCGGACACCGCCTGGCACCGGCTGACCGATGCCCTCGCCCCCGTCCTGGACACGGCCACCGCAGCCGGCATCCCGCTCGCCGTCGAACCCGAACCCGGCCATCTGCTTGCAACCATCGCCGACTTCCACCACCTCCGGCACGCACTCGACAGCCCGGCAGCCCTCGGCCTCACCCTCGACATCGGTCACTGCCAGTGCCTCGAACCGCTCTCTCCGGCCGACTGCGTCCGCGCCGCCGCACCCTGGCTGCGTCACGTCCAGATCGAGGACATGCGCCACGGAGTCCACGAACACCTTCCGTTCGGCGACGGAGAGATCGACTTCCCGCCCGTCCTCGCCGCGCTGTCCGGCACCGGCTACCAGGGCCTGACCGTCGTCGAACTCCCGCGCCACTCCCACGCGGGCCCCCACTACGCCGAACACTCCCTCCGCTTCCTCCGCACCCGGTCCCACGCCGGACCGGGCACCCCGGCGGCCGACAGCACCCTCTCCCTCACGCCGCCGGCCGAACTCCGCACCCAGGTCACCGCTCACCTCGACGAGGCCGCCCGTGCGTGGCTCGCCCTCGCCCTGGACGAGGCAGCCGCCCACTCCGGCACCCACGGCCCCGTCTCCGCCTGGGAGTTGCGCCTGGCCGAAGCCGGCCGCCGCTGCGGCACCGACCACGCCGACGCCGTACGCGTCCTGATCCTGTACGCCGCCCACGCCGGCCCGGACGCCCTTACCCGCGTCTACCACCAGGGCACCGCCGCCGAACGCCGAGCCGTCCTGCACGCCCTGCCCCACCTGGTCCCCGGCCCCGACGCCCTCCCCCTCGTCGAGGACGCCCTGCGCACCAACGACACCCGCCTCGTCGCCGCAGCCGTCGGCCCGTACGCCGCGCGTCACCTGGACGCCCACAACTGGCGCCACGCCGTGCTGAAGTGCCTGTTCACCGGAGTGCCCGTCAACACGGTGGCCGACCTTCACCACCGGGCCCACGCCGATCCGGAACTCGCCCGCATGCTCGACGACCACGCGGCCGAACGCACCGCCGCCGGCCGTCCCGTCCCCGAGGACCTGTACCGCGTCCTGGCCCTGACGACGCCACCGGTCAAGGAGTCCTGATGCGCATCTTCGACCCCCACATCCACATGACGTCACGGACCACCGACGACTACCGGGCCATGTACACCGCAGGTGTCCGCGCCGTCGTCGAACCCGCCTTCTGGCTCGGCCAGCCGCGCACCTCGCCCGCCTCCTTCCTCGACTACTTCGACTCCCTCCTGGGCTGGGAACCCTTCCGCGCCGCCCAGTACGGCATCGCGCACCACTGCACGATCGCCCTCAACCCCAAGGAGGCGAACGACCCCCGCTGCGTCCCCGTCCTGGACGAACTGCCCCGGTATCTCGTCAAGGACCGGGTCGTCGCAGTCGGCGAGATCGGCTACGACTCGATGACCCCCGCCGAGGACACCGCACTCGCCGCCCAGCTCCAGCTCGCCGCCGATCACGACCTGCCCGCGCTCGTCCACACCCCGCACCGTGACAAGCTCGCCGGCCTGCGCCGCACCCTCGACGCCGTTCGGGAGTCCGCCCTGCCCCCGGAACGCGTGCTGGTCGACCATCTCAACGAGACCACCGTGAAGGAGGCCAAGGACGCCGGCTGCTGGCTCGGCTTCTCGGTCTACCCGGAGACCAAGATGGACGAGGAGCGGATGGTCGCGATCCTCCGCGGCCACGGGCCCGAGCAGGTGCTGGTCAACTCCGCGGCAGACTGGGGCAGAAGCGACCCCCTCAAAACCCGCAGGGTCGGCGACCTGATGCTGGCGGAGGGCTTCACCGAGGACGACGTCGACCGCGTCCTGTGGCGCAATCCAGTCGCCTTCTACGGGCTCAGCGGCAGGCTGGACCTCGAAGTCGAGGCGACCGACGCCACCCACGAGGGCAACTCCGTGCTGCGCGGCGGGGAGTGAACGATGCGCTTCCGCCATTTCGACGGCTCCACCGTCCACCTCGCCCACTGCACCAACGTTCACCCAGCGGAAACACTCATCGGTGTCCTCGCCCAACTCCACGACCACTGCGAACCCGTGCGCCGACGCCTCCGGCGCGACCGGCTGGGCATCGGACTGTGGCTGGGCGAACGCGCCGCCCCGGCGAAGCCGGACGCCCGGCTCACGTACTACGACCGGCCTCTTCGAGGCACCCACGGCCGCTTCCCGACGAGCGACGACGACAGCCCGCTCCTCATCTGCTCCACCCCCATCTGCCCACCCCCCCCGGTGCCGTCGACGGCCGCACCACGGCCACCGACGTGACAGCACTCCGGCTCCGACCGGCCGGTCTCTCCTGACTGGTCACCAGTGAAGCACTCACCACTGACAACGCCCTCCGATCCCCGAGGAGTCCAGGCATGAGCCGCACGCACCACACTGATCCCGACCTCACCCACCGCCTCAGCAGACGAGGCATGATCGGCGTGGCCACGGGCGCCACCGCTGCCGCGTTCCTGGGCGCCGCCGCGTCCCCCGCCGGTGCCGCCACCGAGACCGCGTCCGGCAGCGCGGGCCGGGGCCGTCCCGTCCTGCCGCCCGGCCGGCTCGGCATCCAGCTCTACAGCCTGCGCGACAAGGTCTCCACGCTTGGCTTCGCGCCCGTCTTCGCCGAACTGAAGAAGTACGGGTACGACGAGGTCGAGTTCGCCGGATACACCCAGGGCTCCGCGGGCCCCATCACCCTCGCCCAGCTCAAGCGACTGGCGCGCAACCACGGCCTCAACCCGATCGGCAGCCACGTCGGCTACTACTCCAGCGACCCGAACGCCTACACCTTCGCGCAGAACCTCGACAAGGTCCTCGACGATGCCCAGGCCCTCGGCCTCAAGCACATCGGCACCGCCTCCAACCCGTTCCGCTACGGCTCCACCGTCGACGCCTGGAAGCGGGCCGCGGAGGAGTTCAACACGTACGGCGCGGCGGCCAGGGCACGCGGCATGAAGTTCTACCAGCACAACCACTCCGAGGAGTTCTCCTTCGCGACCGACAACCCGAAGGTCCGGCTCTACGACGTACTGCTCGCCGAGACCGACCCCGAGCTCGTGTACCTGGAGATGGACATCTTCTGGGCGTACTCGGGCCAGTTCCGTTTCTCGAAGCGCCTTGACGGCACACCGGCGCCCTTCGAACCCCTCGACTACGTCCTCAGGCAGCCCGACCGGTATCCGCTCTTCCATGTGAAGGACGGCGTGAGCGACCCGGGCAGCCAGTACGGCTACCGCATGACCGACGTCGGCGACGGAGACATCGACTACCAGCGGTTCATCTCCGGTGTCACCCGGCTGCGCGGCCACCGCCTGGCGCACCACTGGCAGGCCGAACACGACAATCCCGTCGAGTCGTTCGCCTTCGCCCGCAGGTCGAGCCAGCATCTGCACTCGCTTCGCGAGAAGTGCGGCGAGTAGCCGCCGGCCGCGGTGTGACCGGCCCCGGGTGCCCAAGGCCCCGGGGCCGACCGCTTTCCGCCTGCGAAGACGGGCCCAGCTCCGCCCACGGGAAACGCTCGGCCGGGGAAACCCCGGCCGAGCGCCTGTCGAACTGCTTGGCGAACCTAGTCCCCGTCCCGGCTGGTCGGCATCGGGTTGGCCGTCAGACGCTTCTGGTTCGGCCGACCTGGTGGGGTCAGGAAGAGCGCGATGCATGCGGCGAACAGCGAGATCGAGCCGGCCAGAGTGAATGCCCCGTTGTGGCCCCAGTTGTCCACCACGACCTTTCCCATGCCGGCTCCGAGCAGGCCGGACACCAACTTGGAGCTGTAAACCAGACCGTAGTTGGACGCGTTGTTGTTCTCACCGAAGTAGTCCGCCGTCATCGCCGCGAACATCGGGAAGATGGCGCCTCCGCCGAACCCGGAGATGCTGGAGAAGAGCAGGAACAGCGGGAGGTTCTTCATGTCGGCGGACCACAGGATGGCGTACTGCGAAAGGCCGAGAACGATACAGACGAAGATCAGGCACCGCTTGCGCCCGTAACGGTCCGACAGCCAGCCGATCACACCCCGCCCGGTGCCGTTGACGATGGCCTTCATCGACATGGCCGTTGCGACGATTCCGCCCGCGAAGCCGGCCTCCTCGCCGATCTCGACCTGGAAGGCGATGCCGAAGATGTTCACGCCCGAGGTGCACAGCAGGCAGAACCACATCAGCGCGACCCGCCCGGTCCGCCACGCCTCTCCCGGGGTGTACTGCTTGACGGCGGGCGGGTTCATCGCCATTGCACGGCGGGCGCGTGGATCGTCCGGGGGCCGCAGCGGGTCGACCTCGGCGGGCCACCAGTTCTTCGGCGGGTCCCGGAAGAAGGAGCCGGCCACGGCTACCGTCGCGGCCAGGAAGACACCTACCGAGACAAGTACCCAGCGGAAGTTCGTCAGATCCATGAAGCTGGTGAAGAGGAAGACGAACGGCACGGAACCATAGGCGAAACCGCCGTTGACGAAGCCGGTCTTGCCTCCCTTGCGTTCCGGATACCACTTGCCGACCATGTTCACGCAGGTCGCATAGACCATGCCGGCACCCATACCGCTGAACATGCCGAACCCGACGTACGCGACGATCACATGCGGAGCGAACGCGAGGGACAGATATCCGAGCAAGGTGCCGAGTGCGCCGAGCATCATCGCCCAGCGTGCGGGCAGTCTTCCGCTTTCCCTGAGTTTTCCGGCGGGGAAGGCCACAGCCGCCTGGAAGAACACCCAGACACCGAGCATCCAGAAGATGTGCCCGTCGTTCCAGCTGTGTGCGATGTGCAGGGTGTCCTCGGCCGAAGCGAACGCGTACTCGGCCGAGCTGATGCCCATCATGCCGATCCACGGCAGGATGACCATCCACTTGCGCTTACGTCCCATGATGTCGACATCGGATTCCCCGATGCGGTACATGCGGCCGTTGTGGTCCGTCACCTCCCGGTACGGGACGGACGTCGAGTAGTCGATGGCTGTCATCGTGGTGAAGACTCCTTGCGTCGAAAGATCTGGCCAGCGCCCCCTGTCCAAATGCCTTTCGTGCGCGCATGGGTCCCGGGGCCGGCCGACGCGCACCGTCGCCCGCCCCCCGCGCCTGGTTACGTCATGAACAGCCCCCCAACACCCGGGAGGGTCCGCCCCTTTGTGGTGCGTTCCAAGGACCTCACGTCAGATCACCCCGCTCGCCCTGAGCAGGCGCAGTTCCTCGTCACCGAGGCCGAGTTCGCCGACGAGGATCTCCTCGGTGTGCTGGCCCAGGAGGGGTGGGGTGGTGATGTGGGTGGGGGAGTCGGAGAGTTTGAGGGGGTTGCCGACCGTGGTGAAAGGCCCGCGTTCGGGGTGCCCGACGGTGACGATCATGTCGTTGGCGGCGAGTGAGCTGTCCTCGATGATCTCTCTGGTGGACAGGATCGGTCCGCAGGGGATGTCGTGCGTGGTCAGGCGTTCCAGGACCTGCCACTTGGGCAGGGCGGAGGACCACTCCTCGATCAGCTGGAACATCTTGGCCAGTCTGGGCAGGCGGGCTTCGGGGGTGGCCCATTCGGGGTCGTGGGCGAGTTCGGGCCGGCCGATCAACTGGGTGAGAGGTTCCCAGCCGACGGGCTGGACGATGACGTACACGTAGTCGTTGGGGCCGCCCGGCGCGCACCGCACGGCCCAGCCCGGCTGACCGCCACCCGAGGCGTTGCCGGAGCGGGGTACCTCGTTGCCGAAGTCCTCGGTGGGGTACTCCGCCAGCGGACCGTGGGCCAGACGCTGCTGGTCGCGCAGTTTGACCCGGCACAGGTTCAGCACCGCGTGCTGCATCGCCACGTTCACCCGCTGCCCCCGCCCGGTCGTCTCGCGCTGGAACAGCGCGGCGAGGATGCCGGCCACCGCGTGGATGCCGGTCCCGGAGTCCCCGAT